>JAGQUE010000603.1 GCA_020438665.1 Nocardioidaceae bacterium
CGGCGGTCACGCCGGGCCCCTCGAGCCGCTCGCGCATGACGAACACGATCTCGGGCTCGATGCGCGGGTGGATCAGCGCGGCCTGCGGGACCGGGTCGCCGGGCTGGAGCACCATGGCGTCGGTCAGCCACGCCACCAGCGGCTGGTCGACGCCCATGCGCTCCTGCTTGGCCTTGCTCGTGAGCCCGAGCTTGACCCCGACCAGGGTCTCGCCCCGGGCCAGGCGGCGCCGCAGCGTCTCGTCCTGGATGCGGTAGCCGGTGTCGACATCGAGCTCGGGCCACTCGTCGGTGAACTTGTCCCGGTCGCGCCGGTCGGACTCACAGGCCAGCAGCTCGGTCGCCACCGCGTCCTCGGTCCAGCTCGACATCCGTCCTACCCCTCTCGTCTGGTGATCCGACGGTAGAGACGGCTGTCACAGGGGGCCGGCAAACGTTCCTTGCTCCGGAACAAGAGAAGTTCGGATCCGAACGATCGCGGCAGCCCCGGTGACGGCGGCCCAGGTCAGGGCTACCCAGGTCAGGCTGCTCAGGTCACCGCGGACCGGGACAGGGCGGCGGCAGCGGCCACGACCAGCTGGAGGAAGTGCCCTGACTGCTGACGGAACGCCTCCGTGGGGCCCACGAGCGACACCGCCGCCATGGCCTCACCCGACGGGCCGTGCAGCGGCGCAGCGGCCGAGCTGACCCCCATGGTGGCCTCGTCGAAGGAGACCGCACCGTGCTGCTTGCGGGTCTTGTCGAGGACCTGGTCCCACTCCTCGACCGTGCGGATGGTGACCTCGGTGCGCGACGGGAAGCCGACACGCCGCCGGGCCTCGGCGAACGCCGGGTTGAAGGCGGCGATGGCCTTGCCGGAGCTGGTGGTGTGCGACGGGAGCCGATGGCCCGACAGCCGCATCAGGCTGACGCCGAGGGTGGTCTCGAGGCGCTCGGTATAGATCACGTCCGCCGCGTCCGGCACCGCGAGCTGGACGGTCAGACCCGAGCGACGACGCAGCTCGGCGAGGGTCGGCAGCGCCACCGCCCGCAGGTGGTTGCGCGACATCGCGAGCTGGCCGAGCTCATAGAGGTGCATCCCGAGGTAGTACTTCCCGGTCTCGTCGCTCTGCTCGACGATCCCCTTGACCGCCAGCGTGCTGAGCAGCCGATGGGCCGTGCTCTTGGCGACGCCGAGGCGGCGGGCGACGTCGGAGACCCCCAGCTCCTCGTGGACGGCGAAGCAGTCCAGCACCTCGAGCGCCGAGGTGACCGACTGGATCGTGTCCGCCATATCCCCAAACTAGGCCATGCCCGCGTCCGGGTGGAGGGGAGGCGGGTCAGGACTCACGCAGCACGGTCATCTCGCGATCACCGAAACGGACCCGGTCGCCCTCGAGCAGGGTGGTCGGCCGCCCGCCCGAGAGCTCGCGAGACACCCCTTGGCGAATGAGGACCGAGCCGTTGGTCGACCCCCGGTCCATGACCACCAGGGTCCCGTCGACCACGTGGAACTGGGCATGGGTCTTGGACAGCGACAGGTCCGGGGACCGCAACGGCACCAGGTGGCGGACCTCCTCACCAGCCCTCGGCTCGGGGTTGCGGCCCAGCAGGCCGAGCCCCTCCACGAGGAGCGCCTCACCGGTGTCGAACACCAGCCGCCAGCGCGGCAGCAGTGTCGGGCGCGCAGCGGGCGCGCCGATCGGCGGTCGCTTCGCGCGTACGCCGGCCGGAGGTCGAGCGACCACCGGCAGGGTCGGCTCCTCGACCGCGCCGGTGACCGGCATCAGCCGCAGGGTCGTGAGGTTGACGATCTGGGGTGGCGGCGCCTCCGCAGGCGCGACGGGGGCCTCCACGGGCCTGGCGTCGACCACGAGCGAGCCGGTGACCAGGTCGTGCCAGCCGCGTCGCCGACGGGACTCGTCGACCGTCGCCGTCCAGGCCAGCACCGCCGCGCCGATCCCGAAGGTCGGCAGCGTGGCAACGGAGAGCACCAGCGCCCGAACGAGCGCCGGCCCGAC
>JAGQUE010000604.1 GCA_020438665.1 Nocardioidaceae bacterium
GGAGTCGCCTCCGCAAGGACGTCGTCGACGCCGGCCTCGGCGGCGATGGCCCGCGCGGTGATCTCGTTGTCTCCGGTGATCATCACCGTGCGGATGCCCATGGCTCGCATCTCCTCGAACCGTTCCCGGATCCCCTCCTTGACGACGTCCTTGAGGTGGACGACCCCGAGCAGTCGCGCTGGTCGCTCCCCGACCTGCTCGGCGACGACGAGGGGGGTGCCACCCGTCGCGCTCACCTGTTCGACGAGGACGTCGAGCTGGGGGGCGCGCAGTCCCGCGCAGGAGTGGACCCAGGTCCAGACCGCGGAGCCCGCGCCCTTGCGGATCCGGCGATGGTCGGGGAGGTCGATGCCGCTCATCCGGGTCGATGCCGAGAACTCCACGCGCGCGGCGCCCGCCGGCTCGGCGGCGTCGGCCCACCCCGCGCGCTCGATGAGGGCGACGATGCTCCTGCCCTCCGGCGTCTCGTCGGCCAGCGACGCGAGCAGGCTGGCCTCGGCGAGCTCCTCGATCCGCACGCCGTCGAGCGGCAGCAGCTCGACGGCCTGGCGGTTGCCATAGGTGATGGTGCCGGTCTTGTCGAGGAGGAGTACGTCGACGTCGCCCGCTGCCTCGACGGCCCGTCCGGACATCGCCAGCACGTTGCGGCGTACGAGCCGGTCCATCCCGGCGATCCCGATCGCCGACAGGAGCGCTCCGATGGTCGTCGGGATGAGGCAGACCAGGAGGGCGATCAGGACGATCACCGTTTGGTGGGCGTCGCTGTAGTCGGCGAACGGAGCCAGCGTCGCCACGACCACGACGAAGATCGCCGCCATCGCGAGCAGGAGGATGTTGAGGGCGATCTCGTTGGGGGTGCGCTGCCGCTCCGAGCCCTCGACGAGGGCGATCATCCGGTCGACGAACGAGTGCCCGGGCTCGGCGGTGATCCGGACGACGATCCGGTCCGACAGCACGACGGTGCCGCCCGTCACGGCGCTGCGGTCGCCGCCCGACTCACGGATGACCGGCGCGGACTCACCGGTGACGGCCGACTCGTCCACCGAGGCCACTCCCTCGATGACGTCACCGTCGAGCGGGATCCGTTCACCCGCCTCGACGATGACGACGTCGCCGAGCCTGAGCAGGGTGCTCGCGACCACGTCGACCGGCAGGGTCGCCAGGTTGGTGGTGTAGCGAAGCTGGTCGGCGTCGGCGTTGATCCGGCGCGCGGTCGTCTCCGTCTGCAGCTCGCGCAGGCTCGCCGCCTGGGCCTTGCCCCGACCCTCGGCAACAGCCTCCGCGAGCGTGCCGAACAAGACGGTCAGCCACAGCCAGAGGGCGACCATGCCCCCGAACAGGCTCGTCTGCACGGCGGCGAGAACGGTCGTGACGACGGCGCCGACCTCGACGATGAGCATCACGGGTGAGCCGAGGAGCTCGCGGGGGTCCAGCTTGCTCACCATGCCCGGCAGGGCCTCACGGACCTGCTGGCCGAGCGGGCGATGGACGGCGGTGGGCGGGTGCTTGGTCATGACAGGGACTCCGCGATGGGACCGAGGACGAGGACCGGGACATAGGTGAGGCCGACGACGATGAGCGCCACGCCGGTCAGCAGCACCACGAAGAGGGGGCGGTGCGTCGGCAGGGTGCCGGCCGTCGGGGGCGATATCGGCTGCCGGGCGAAGCGGCCGGCCAGGGCCAGGACGAAGATGATCGGCAGGAACCGGCCGACGAGCATCAGCAGACCGAGCAGGGTGTTCCAGAACGGCGTCCCGACCGACAGCCCCGCGAAGGCGCTGCCGTTGTTGTTGGAGGCCGACGTGACGGCGTACAACGCCTCGCTGAGACCATGAGGGCCGCTCTCCTGGAGCCCGGCCAGACCCGCGCTCGTGCTGATGCCGAGGGCACCGCCGACCAGCACCAGGATCGGCGTGGTGAGGACATAGAGACCCACGAGGACGACCTCGGACTGCCCGATCTTCTTGCCGAGGTACTCCGGCGTACGGCCGACCATCAGACCGCTCAAGAAGACCGTGACGACGGCCAGCACCACCATGCCGTAGAGCCCGGACCCGACGCCACCCGGCGAGATCTCGCCGAGCATCATGTCGAAGATCGCCACTCCGCCGCCGGGGGCGGTGAAGGAGTCGTGCATCGAGTTCACGGCGCCGGTCGACGTGCTGGTCGTGGCTGCGCCGAAGAGTGCCGAGGCAGCCTCCCCGAACCGGACCTCCTTGCCCTCCATGGCTGCTCCCGCGGCGGCGGGTGCCGTGCCGGGGCCGGTCATCTCCGAGACCGTCAGCAGGGTGACGGCGATCCCCAGCAGCAGCGCCATGACGGCCGAGACCGCCCAGCCCTGTCGGCGGTCGTTGATGATCTTGCCGAAGGCCCAGGCCATAGCGAACGGGATCAGCAGCAGGAGATAGATCTCCAGCAGGTTGGTCCAGGGGTTGGGGTTCTCGAACGGGTGGGACGAGTTGGCGTTGTAGAAGCCACCGCCGTTGGTGCCGAGCTCCTTGATCGCCTCCTGGCTGGCGACGGGGCCGCCGGTGAGGGTCTGGGTGTGGCCGGCCAGCGTGGTCAGCTGCTGGGGGGAGTGGAGGTTCTGGACCACGCCGCCCGAGATGAGCACGACCGCTGCGACGCACGCGAACGGCAACAGGACCCGGAAGCAGCCCCGCACCAGGTCGACCCAGAAGTTGC
>JAGQUE010000605.1 GCA_020438665.1 Nocardioidaceae bacterium
GGCGACTTCGTCAACGGCGCACAGACCATCATCGACGAGTTCATCACCTCCGGTGAGACCAAGTGGCGCCAGCAGTCCGGTGTCGTGATGTTGCTGCCGCACGGGTACGAGGGACAAGGCCCCGACCACTCGTCGGCGCGGATCGAGCGCTTCATGACGATGTGTGCCGATGATGCGTTCGTCGTGGCTCAGCCGTCGACTCCGGCGTCGCACTTCCATCTGTTGCGCCGCCACTCGTTGGGCGAGGAGCACAAGCCCCTGATCATCTTCACTCCCAAGTCGATGCTCAAGCGCAAGGAGGCTGCCTCGCAGCCCGACGACTTCACTCAGGACACGTTCCGGCCCCTGATCACCGACGCCGACGCCGACCCGGACTCGGTCGAGGTGCTGCTGGTGTGCTCGGGGCGCATCACCTGGGACCTGATGGTGGAGCGGGTCAAGCGCGAGGGCAGCGAGAAGTTCGCGATCGCCCGCGTCGAGCAGCTCTACCCCCAGCCGGTCGAGGACCTCCGGGCCGAAATGGGGCGCTACCCCAACCTCAAGGCCGTGCGGTGGGTGCAGGACGAGCCCGCCAACATGGGCCCCTGGCCTCATTACGCCCTCAACGTGTGGCCGCTGATGGACCGTCCGGTGACGCTGGCGGGCCGTCCGGCCTGCGCGTCGCCGTCCGTCGGCACGCTGAAGCGCCACGTCGAGGAGCAGCGGAAGGTGCTCGACGCGGCGTTCGCACCCGCCGAAGGGTGAGGTCGGATGTACTTCACCGACCGTGGGATCGAGGAGCTCGAGCAGCGGCGCGGCGACGAGGAGGTGACCATCGGGTGGCTCGCGGAGCGGCTGTCGGAGTTCACCGACACTCACCCGGAGTTCGAGACGGCGGTCGAGCGCTTCGCGACGTGGCTTGCCCGTCTGGACGACCCCGAGGACTGAGCCCCAGCGCTTCCCGTCGCGGCGCGGAGCGACTACCGTGCCCGTCATGGGCGTCGGGCGCGACGGAGGGCCACGCACCTTCGGCATGGCATCGCCCCCCACTGTCGTGAGCCAGCGCGCACACGACCAGCAGGACGACCTGCTGACGCGGGCCGACGCGCTGCACCGACATCTGCTCGACACGGTGATCTCGGGTGGCTCGATGACCGAGCTCTGCGACGCCATCGCGCGACACGTCGGCGGCGCCCTGTTCGCGACGACGACGGACGGCCGGGTGCTCGCCACCTGCTCCGAGCCGACCGCCCTCGCGACCGCGGAGGAATACGGCTGCTTCGACCGAGCCGGGCGCTTCCTCGTCGAGGAGGAACCGCTGGGTCTGCGGGCCGAGCGCCTCGGACGCCAGGCAGCCGCGGACGGTGGGACCTGGCGTCGGCGCATGGTGGTGGGCATCGCCGCCGACAACCACGAGCTGGGTCGGCTCGTGGCCGTCAGCCGCGACCGCGACCTCGACACCTTGGACCTGCACCTCCTCGAGCGGGCGGCTCGGATCGCCGCCCTGGCGCTCACCAAGGATCAGGCGATCGCCCGGGTGGAGACCAAGTACCGCGCCGAGTTCCTCCGGGACGTGCTCGTGGGCCGGGCCGGTGAGCCGGAGAGCGTGCAGATCCACGCCGAGGCGCTCGAGTGGGACCTGGCGAGTCCCGTGGTCGTCGTCGTGGCCGAGATCGACAGCGACGAGGCACGGCTCGGCCTGGACCAGGACCAGCTGGAAGCCGTGCACCGGCGCTTCGCCGCCGCCTGGAGCCGGGTGGTCCGGCTCCGCGTCCCCAAGGCGCCGTGCGTGGGGTTCGGCCATCGCGAGGTGGTGACCCTGCTCCCGGCCACGCCCGCGGCGAGACCCGGCCAGGAAGAAGCCGCCATCATGCGGCTCCTCGGTGAGGTCGTCACCTCCGTCCGCGGCGCCGGCGGCGGCGGCCGCAGGAGCTTCTCGACCGGAGTGTCCCGGGTCGCGACCACCACCGATGAGATCCCTCGGGCCTATGAGGACGCGTGGAGCGCCGTCACCATCGGGCGACGACTGCATGGCGAGGGCACCGTCCAGCGGTTCGACGACCTGGGGGTCTTCCGTCTGCTGGCGCTGATCCCCGAGGGCGGCGACCTCGACCGGTTCGTCGGCGAGGTGCTCGGCGAGCTCGCCTTCGACGACTCGCAGGAGGCCGCCGACCTACGCCTCACCCTGGCGGCACTGCTGGACACCGACCTCAACATCGCCGAGACCGCGCGGCGCCTGCAATACCACTACAACACGGTGCGCTACCGCGTGGCCAAGCTCGAGCGCAACGTCGGTCCGTTCACCCGGGACCCCGAGCTCCGCCTCTCCCTCCGGCTGGCGCTCAAGCTGGTCGCCATGCGCGACCACTGACTCCTGACCACAGACCACGGGACGTCAGTGCGGCAGCCGCGGCGTGCCGATCAGCCGCACGGACCGACAGTGACCGGTCGGCGACTTCGTGATCCAGTTGTCGATCGGCTCGGCGTCGTGCAGCCCGCGCCAGACGTTCTCCGCCCGGATCGGCATGTGCAGCAGCTCGACGGCGGTGGCGTCCGAGATCGCGTTGCCGATGGCAGGAGCGACGGAGATCATCGGGTGCTCCCCCACACCCCGCGCACCGTAGGGCCCGTCGATCTGCGCCGTCTCGACCACCGCGGCCTCGACGACCGCGGGAAGGTCCTTGGCGGTCGGGATCTTGTTGTCGGTGAACGACGGGTTCAGCAGGCGGCCCTTCTCGTCGAAGATGTAGCCCTCGCAGAGGGCGGTGCCGAGACCCTGCATCATGCCGCCGATGCACTGGCCGCGGACCAGCCCGGGGTTCAGCGCCTTGCCGACGTCATAGACCGAGCTGACCTGCAGCACCTCGAACTCGCCCGACTCGGGGTCGACGCCGACGACGACGCCGTGGGCGCCATAGGTCCAGTCGAGGGCCGGGTTGCCCTGGCCGGTCTCCTTGTCGAGGTTGCTCAGACCCTGGGCGACGTAGCGCCCGACACCCACCAGCGGCCCGCCGATGGCGTTCCCGTTGGGATAGGCGTAGCCGATCGCCAGCTCGGCGAAGGTGACCGAGTCGGCCGGGTGGTGCCGGACGAAGATCTTGTCACCGTCGTGGTCGAGGTCCGCGACCCCGGCGCGCAGCACCTGGGCGGCGTCGGCGTAGGCCTTGGCCAACAGGTCGTCGCAGGCGAGGCCGACGGCGTTGCCGGACAGGATGGTGCCCTTGGAGGCGACCGTCTGCCAGTCGTAGGGGTCGTGGTCGGTGTCCTTCTCGACCGCGACCTTGATCCTCTCCAGCGGGAAGCGCAGCCGCTCCGCGGCGACCTGGGCCATGGCGGTGACCGAGCCCTGCCCGATCTCGGTGAGCGAGAAGTTGAGCACGACCGTGCCGTCGGAGTTCATCCGTACGACGGCGGCCGTCCCGGTGAAGGACGGCATCGCCGGCGCCTTGTGCAGCGTGGCGACGCCCTTGCCGACCGTCCAGCCGGTGGTCCGCTCGTACTCCCTCTCCTCCTCGGTGAGGGTCCCGAAGCGGATCATCTCCGCGGCGCTGTCGAGACACTTGAGCGGGTTGCCGGTGTGCTCGGTGATCACCTCGCCGGTCAGCGTCGTATCTCCGGGGCGCAGCAGGTTGCGGCGCCGGAACTCCAGCGGGTCCATGTCGATGGTGCGGGCGACGAGCTCCATGTGGCGCTCGAGGCCCCAGAAGAACTCGACGTGCCCGAACCCGCGGTAGGCGGTGCCGAACGGCTTGTTGGTGTAGATCGTGTAGGCCGTCAGCGAGGCGTTGGGGATGTTGTAGGGCCCGGCCGCGGAGTAGGCCGAGGCACGGGTGACGTTGACGGCGTAGTCGGCGTAGGCGCCGGCGTCCCAGTACATCGTCATCTCCTGGGCCGTGATCTTGCCGTCGGAGTCCACCCCGGTCTTGATGCGGTAGGTCAGCGCGCTGCGGCAGGGCAGCAGGCTGAACTCCTCCTCGCGGGTCGCCTGGAACTTGACAGGACGCCCGCCGGCCTTGCGGGACAGACACGCGACGAGTGGCTCCATGTGGATGCCGGCCTTGCCGCCGAAGCCGCCGCCGACATGGGGGACGATCACCCGGACGTTGGTCAGCGGAAGCCCGAAGGTGATGCAGAAGAGGTTGCGGACCGTGAACGGTGACTGGGCGCTCGACCAGATGGTGACCTGGTCGCCCGCCTTCCACTGCACGATCGCCGCGTGGGTCTCCATGGGGACGTGCTGGACCGACGGGTTGGTGTACTCGCGCTCCACGATGAACTCCGCCTCGGCGAAGCCCTGCTCGATGTCGCCCTTGCTGATGTTGATCTTGTTGGGGATGTTGGTCCCCGGCTGGGGGCTGAAGGCCGCCTGGACGTACTGGTAGCTGCCGAGGTCCGGGTGGACCAGCGGGGCGCCCGGCGCGAGCGCGTCGACCTGGTTGAGGATCGGCTCCTCGACGTCGTAGTCGACCTCGATGAGCTCGACCGCGTGGCTGGCGATCTCCGGCGTCTCGGCGGCCACGGCGGCCACCGCCTCACCGTAGTGGCGGACCTCGTCCTTGGCGATGATGTCCTTGTCGACGACGTAGAGGCCGACCTTGTACTTCAGCTCGGAGCCCACGAGGACGGCGCGCACACCGGGCAGCGCCTCGGCCTTCGACGTGTCGATCCGCACGATCCGGGCCCGGGCGTGCGGGCTGGCCTTCACCTTGGCGTGCAGCATGCCCGGGAGCACCATGTCGCCGGTGTAGAGCGCGGAGCCGGTCAGCTTCTCGCCGCCCTCCAGCCGCGGCACGTCCTTGCCGACGGTGGTGAGCTCGGTGGTCGATGCGGGCTCAAACATGGCGGAGCACCCCCTCGTGGTCGTGGTCGAGCTGGCCCGTGAGGTCCAGGACCGCCTCGATGATCTGCTGATAGCCGGTGCACCGGCAGAAGTTGCCCTCGATGCGCCCCTTGATGTCCTCGACGCTGGGCTTGGGGTTGTCGTCGAGCAGGCTGCGCAGCGACATCAGCATCCCGGGGGTGCAGAAGCCGCACTGCACACTGTGGTGCTTGGCGAACGCCGCCTGAAGGTCCGACAACCCGTCCACGGTGGCCTCGCCCTCGACGGTGGAGATGGTGGCGCCGTCGACCTCCGGGGCGAGCACCATGCAGGCGTTGACGGCCACGCCGTCCAGGATCACCGTGCAGGCGCCGCACTCGCCGGCGGCGCAGCCCTCCTTGGTTCCGGTGGCACCGATGTCGTCGCGCAGGAACTCCAGCAGCGTCCGGTGCTCCGGAACCTCACGGTCGTAGGTCTCGTGGTTGATCGTCACGTGGATCTTCATCGGGACACCTCCTGCAGGAGTCGGCGGGTGAACACCTGGACCATGTGGGACCGGTACTCGGCGCTGCACCGGACGTCGCTGATGGGGCTGATGGCTTCGGCGACCCGGGCGACGATGTCGTCCGAGCCGAGCCCGCCGAGGCCGTCGACGAGCAGCGGGGTCGGTGCGGAGGAGCTGACGCCGACCCGCAGGTCGTCGCCCTTCCGCCACACGGCGACACCGACGATGCCCAGGTCGTGACCGCGGATCCGCTTGAGCTTGCGGTAGCCGGCCCGGGCGCCGGCGGCCTCGGCCGGGACCTGGATGCGCACGAGGACCTCCTGGGGGTCCAGCACCGTGCGCTTGACGCCCGTGAAGAACTGCGAGAAGGGAACCGTGCGCTCGCCGGTGGGCGACGCCACCAGCGCCGTCGCGTGGGAGCACAGCAGGCCCGGTGCCATGTCGGCGCACGGCGACGCGTTGACGACGTTGCCTGCCACGGTCGCCCGGTTGCGGATCTGGTGGGAGGCCAGGTCCACCGCGCAGGCCACCAGGAGCGGGTAGTGGGACCGGACGTCTGGGTGGTAGAGCAGGTCGTTGATCGTGGCGGTCGCCCCGATGCTCAGGCCGTGCTCGTCGTCCCAGGTCACGGCGCGGTAGTCGGCGACGCCCTTGACGTCGACCAGGGTGCCCGGCCGCTTCGTCCCGTGCCGCAGGTCGACCAGCAGGTCGGTCCCTCCGGCCAGCAGCTGCGGCCGCTCACTCGTGGCCAGGACCTCGAGCAGCTCCTCGTGGGCACGGGGCCTGACGTAGGTGAACTCCGGTGCGAGGATCGACGACATCATCCCTCCTTGGTGGTGGTCGCCGTGTCGGTGTCGGTCTTCTGTGCGAGTGACCGCACGGCGTCGACGAACACGGACATGGGTGGTGAGACGAGCCCGGCGCCGACCTGGCCGATCCCGGGCTTCGCCCCGGCGATGCCGGTGTTGATGATGGGTAGCACTCCGGTGCGGACGACCTTGGTCACGTCGATCCCTGCGGGTGTGCCCCGGAAGCCGAGGGCGGGGATCTGGTAGAGCGGGTGCTCGGTGGCGGTGATCTCGTACATCCGGCGACTGTTGGCCAGGGCGCTGGCGACGTCACCACCGACGAAGCGCACGATCGCGGGGGCCGCGGCCATCGCGAAGCCACCGATGCCAGCGGTCTCGGTGATCGTGGAGTCGCCGAGGTCGGGGTTGGCGTCGTCGGGGCCGAAGCCCGGGAGGAACAGCCCCTCGACCATGGGAGCGGGGGCGGTGAACCACTCGTCGCCGGTGCCGGACACCTGGATGCCCAGCTCGGTGCCGTTGCGGGCCATGGCGACCACCATCGCTGATCCCGGGATGTTGCGGGCGGCATCGGCGGCGGCCTTCGAGGACGGCATGGACAGGTTGAGGAAGAAGTGGTCGTTGCCGACGATGAACCGCAGCACCGCGGCTGTGTCGGCGGAGGGCAGACCGCTCTCGAGCAGGGCCGGGGCGAGCTCGCGGACGAGCAGGCTGGTGGCGGCCCGGTTGCGGTTGTGGCACTCGTCGCCCATCTGCAGGGCCTGCGCGATCAGCATGGGGACGTCGATCGGACCGGTCCTGTGCAGCACCGTCGCGAGCGCCGGCCCGAGCACCGACTGCATCCAACGCAGCCGGTCGATCACCTCGGGAGCGTAGGCGCCGAAGCGCAGCACCTTGCCGAGGCCCTCGTTGAGGGTGCAGTAGGAGCGGCCGCCGTACTCGGTCTCCTCGAAGACCGACATCGGCATCGA
>JAGQUE010000606.1:0-4414 GCA_020438665.1 Nocardioidaceae bacterium
TCCAGCACCGGCCCGCGAAGGCGCACGCCCACCCGGTTGGCGTCACCGGTCACGGCGTACGACGCGTGGGTCAGCGTCTGCCAGGCCCCGGCCGTGAACCAGTCGAGCCTCGGTCCGGGGAACAGCCTCATCGCCCCGTTGGGCCGGGGCGTGGCGATGGTGTCGACGGGGTGGGGCCTGCGAGGACGCCCCACGGGCACCGTCATGTCCGGGGCCAGTCGAGGGGGTCCGATCCCGGCGAGCGTGTCGGTGGACCGTGAGCCCAACACGGCTCCGACCTCGACGCCTCCGGCGACCGCGACATAGCTGCGCACCCCGCTGGTCGCCGGGCCGATCTCGATGATGGCGCCGGCCGCAGCCGTCACCGGCTCGCCGTGGGCACGGTGGCGGCCGTCGACGGTCACGGTGCAGGCGGCACCGGTGACCGCGATGGAGAGTGCCCGGTCGGTGCTGAACGCGACCCCGAGCAGGGTCGTCTCGAGGACCGCGGCCGCGGGGACGTTGCCCACCAGCCGGTTGGCGAGGGCGGCGGCCGGAGCGTCGAGCGCGCCCGCTCGCGGCACCCCGAGGTGGGCGAACCCGACCCGGCCGAGGTCCTGCACGGTGACCAGGCCGGGGGCGCGCAGGATCGTCAGCACCATCAGCGGGCCACCAGCCTGACCCGGGTCCCGGGCGCCAGCAGTGCGGGATCCTCCCGGGCCGCGTCGAACAGCGTCACGTGGGTGCGCCCGAGCAGGCGCCAGCCGCCCGGTGACGCGGACGGATAGACCCCCGTCCACCGGTCGGCCACGGCGACCGAGCCGGCCGGGACCCGGATGCGGGGGGTGGCGAGCCGGGGCAGCGCCAAGGCGTCGGGCAACCCGCGCAGATAGGCGAAGCCGGGAGCGAACCCGCAGAAGGCCACGACGAAGTCGTGGCCGGTGTGCAGCGCCACGGCCTCGGCCTCCGAGACGCCCCACGTGGCCGCGGCGAACTCGAGGTCGGGTCCGTCATAGACCACGGGGAGCTCGACCAGCCGCTCGTCGAGCGTGGGCGGCCGGTCGGGCCAGGCGCGGAGGCGGCGGCGCGCCGCGTCGAGGTCGGGGACGCCGTCGAGCAGCACCGTGGTGGCCGCAGGCACCACCTCGTCGGCCGCGATCCCGGCCGCGCGTACCCACTGAGCGAGCGACAGCGCGCGCGCGTCGTCGCCGGCCTCGACGAGCAGGGCGTGCGGCCCCACGGGCCGGCTCACGAGGGTCACCAGGCCAGTATCGCCCGATCGTCACCCCCCGATCGTCACCCCCCGATCGTCACCCGGTGTTCACCGCCCGGGACTGGCCATCGGGGATGGTCGGGGTCGATCATGGGAACACAAAAGGTGAGGGGCTCCAGATGGTATGAGCATCAGGAGCCCCTCGGGTTTGACCGGTTCAGTGACGCCCGATCGATCGCTCCGGTTCTCCGATCCCGTTCGCCCCGTCACTGGGCTCACGCGGCGGGCGAACCCGCCGTCTGGATCTTCCTTCCGGTCCGATCCCCTCCCCCGCGAACGGGGTTGGTAGGAGAAGTTCTACGCCCGGTTCGCCGGGCCGCACAAGGGGTTCGGCCCAAGAAATTCGGGCATTTTCGCTATCCCGGCGTGTCGTCCACAGCAGAAGCCCCGGCGTCCACAGACGAGGCCCGTTTCTCCACAATGTGAAGGCTTCGCTCTGTGGAGAACTCACAGTCCATGGAGGGCGAAGCCGGCCCGCACCAGCGCCTCGCGGACGGCCGCAGCGGCGGCGACGGCCCCCGGGCTGTCACCGTGGACACAGAGGGAATCCACGGCCGCGGCGAGGCGTACGGCGTGGGCCGCGATGCGCGTCGGGTCGGTCACCAGGGCGCCCGGCTTCCCGCGGGGCACCAGTCCCCCGGACGGCGTGTAGCCCCGGTCGGGGAAGCCCTCGCGCCAGGTGCCGCGCCCCGCCCGCGCGGCCAGGTCGAGGATGACCGCCCCGGGCAGTCCGAGGACGGGCAGCCGTCCGGAGCCGGCGAGGACCGCGCTCGCCTGCTCGGGATCGCGGGCCACGCGGTGATAGAGCGCGCCGTGCGGCTTCACATAGCGCACGTCGGTGCCCTCGGCCCGGGCGATCTCGGTCAGCAGTCCCACCTGGTCGGCCACCTGCTCGGTCAGCAGTGCGCTCGGGACCTCGAGCTCGGTGCGGCCGAAGCCGGGCCGGTCGGCGTAGGACACCTGGGCGCCGACCGACACGCCACGTCGGACGGCCTCCGCGCAGACCTCCCGCATGATCGCCGCGGTGCCGGCGTGGTAGCCGCAGGCCACGTTGGCACTGGTGACGACCGCGAGCAGACCGGCGTCGTCGGTGACCTCTTCGCCGAGGTCCGCGTTCAGGTCCACCCGCCGAGGCTACGCTCCACCCCATGCAGCCTCCCGTCGCCGAACGGCGACCCGTCACCCGCACCCACCACGGTCACACCCGCACCGACGACTACGAGTGGCTGCGCGACAAGGGCGACCCCGCGGTCCTGGCCCACCTCGAGGCGGAGAACGCCTACACCGAGGACCGGACGGCGCACCTGGCCGACCTGCGCCAGGCGATCTTCGACGAGATCAAGGCGCGCACCCAGGAGACCGATCTCTCCGTCCCGACACGCAACCGCGGCCACTGGTACTACGGCCGCAGCTTCGAGGGGCGGGAGTACGGCGCCAGCTGCCGGGTGCCCGTCACGGACGAGGCCGACTGGACCCCGCCCCGCCCCGCGGAGCATCTGGGCCCGGACGAGCCGGCGCTGCCGGGCGAAGAGCTGTTGCTCGACCTCAACGCGCTGGCCGATGGCCACGACTTCTTCTCGCTCGGCGGATCCTCGATCAGTCCGGACGAGCGGCTGCTGGCCTATGCCACCGACACCACGGGCGACGAGCGCTACACCGTCCGAGTCAAGGACCTCGCCAGCGGCGCGCTGCTCCCCGACGAGCTCGTCCAGGTCGCCGGGGGCGTGACGTGGAACCGTGAGGGCACGGAGTTCTACTACGCGACCGTGGACGACACCTGGCGGCCGGACCGGGTGTGGCGCCACCGGCTGGGCAGCGCCCAGGCGGACGACGAGCTCGTGTTCGCCGAGCCCGACGCCCGGTTCTGGGTCGGCTGCGGCCGCAGCCGCACCGACCGGTTCCTCATGGTGGTCGCCGGCTCCAAGACGACCACCGAGTACCACGTGCTCGACCTCGACCACCCCGAGCTGGGGCTGCGGCCCTACTCGCCCCGCCGGGAAGGCCTCGAATACAGCCTCGAGCACGCGGTGATCGGCGATGACGACGTCTTCCTCGTGCTCCACAACGCGACCGGGCCCGACTTCGAGATCGGCATCGCTCCCCTCGAGCCGACCGACCCGGCGGGGTGGCGCCCGTTGGTCCCCCACGACCCGGCTGTGCGCCTGGACTCGGTCGACGCCTTCGCCGGCCACCTGGTGGTGCAGCAGCGCAGCGAGGGCCTCACCCAGCTGCGCATCCTGGTGCTCGGCGACGAGGGAGTGGTCGACGACTACCTGGTGGGGTTCGACGCCGAGATCTATACCGTCGGCTCCGGCGGCAACCCGTCGTTCGCCCAGCCGACGGTGCGGCTGGGCTTCACGACGATGGCCGTGCCGTCCTCGGTCTATGACTACGACGTCCGCTCCCGGGAGCTGACGCTGCTGCGCCGGACGCCGGTCCTCGGCGACTACGACCCCACCGCCTTCGAGGAGCACCGGCTGTGGGCGACGGCCCCCGACGGCGAGCGGGTCCCGATCTCGCTGGTCGCCCCGCGCGGCGCCCACGACGGCGGTCCGGTCCCCCTCCTGCTCTATGGCTACGGCGCCTATGAATACTCCATCGACCCCTACTTCTCCGTGGCGCGGCTCTCCATGCTCGACCGCGGCGCGGCCTTCGCGATCGCCCACGTGCGTGGCGGGGGCGAGCTCGGCCGCCGGTGGTACGACGAGGGCAAGCTGGCCCACAAGCAGCACTCGTTCTCCGACTTCATCGCCTGTGCGCATCACCTGGTCGACACCGGCTGGACGACCGCGGACACGATGGTGGCCGAGGGCGGCAGCGCCGGTGGGCTGCTCATGGGCGCGGTCGTCAACCAGGCCCCCGAGCTGTTCGCCGGCATCGTGGCGAGCGTGCCGTTCGTCGACAACCTGACCACGATGCTCGACGCGACGCTGCCGCTGACGGTCACCGAGTACGACGAGTGGGGCAACCCCGAGGGCGACCCGGACGCCTATGCCACGATCCGCGCCTATGCGCCCTACGACAACGTGGTGGCAGCCGACTACCCGCCGATCCTGGCGGAGACCTCGCTCCACGACACCCGTGTGCTCTATGTCGAGCCGGCCAAGTGGGTGGCCCGGCTGCGCGCCACGGCGGTTGGCCGATGCGACTTCCTGCTCCGCA
>JAGQUE010000606.1:4550-5107 GCA_020438665.1 Nocardioidaceae bacterium
ACGCAGGCTGAGAACTCGCTGAAAGTTCGCGACTCCTGCAACTTCGGGTACCTCCCGTACGTCAAGTCAGGTGAACCTTCCTAAATCGGGAATGACCCCGCTCGACGGAACGTTGATGACGCTGTGGAAACCGGCTCATACCGGGACTCCACCGAGGAGGAGGACGCAGGATGGCAACGAGCACCGCAACGTCCCGGACGCGGGAGATCGAAGGACGCGACAGCGTCGGGCTCTACCTTGACGAGATCGCGCGCAACCCGCTGTTGGACGCCGCGACCGAGGTCGAGCTCTCCAAGACCATCGAGGCCGGGCTGCTCGCCGAGCAGCTGCTGGCCGAAGGCCGCTGGGGCCGCCGCAAGGGCGGCGCCCCGGGTGGTGCCACCAAGGAGGAGCTCGAGTGGCTCGCCGAGGAGGGCCGCAAGGCCGTCGACACGTTCATCACGGCCAACCTGCGGCTGGTGGTCTCCATCGCCCGCAAGTACGGTCGCGCCCAGATGCCCATGCTGGACCTGATCCAGGAGGGCAACACGGGGCTGATCCGGGCGGTCGAGAAGTTC
>JAGQUE010000607.1 GCA_020438665.1 Nocardioidaceae bacterium
AGCAGGGCAACTACGTCTACCCCGACGGCTTCGACCCCGAGACGGGTGAATGGCTCGAGGGCTACGACGAGCAGCGCGCCGCCTGGGAGGAGCAGTACGCCCAGGCCCACGCCCGCTGGGAGGCTCACGTCAAGCAGCAGGCCGAGGCCAAGAAGGCCGAGGTCGAGGCCGGCGAGGCGACGTCCTACTCCTCCGGCGAGACCGTCGACGAGAGCACCAGTGGGGCGCTGGCCTCCGATGAGGCGCTCCAGGCGCTGCGCGAGAAGCTCACCGGCGGCAACTGAGCCATCGGCGGCCGACCGCCTGCCCGACACCCACGAAGACCCGGCGCACCGCGCCGGGTCTTCGTGCGTCACGTCGTGGTTTCACACCGCGTCGAGCGGCTACCGGGCCGACGGCGGCGCGAGCTGGGTGTCGAAGAAGTGCGACCGGGGCGCGCCGACCGGGGAGTCGACGCGTCGGATCAGCGCCCAGAGCGTGGCGCTGACCATGATGGTGGGAACCAGGATCAGGATCAGGAAGAAGGTCATGGCAGTAAGTCTTGCTCCATCGACTTCCTGCCACGAGTGGCAGAGATGACGTTGTTCGTTGATTTTCTGCCATTTTCGGGTGAGACTGGTGACCATGCAGAAGGTGGCGATCGTGGTGCAGGACGGCGTCTGGCCCTTCGGGCTGGGCGCGATGTGCGAGGTCTGGGCCGAGCCCGAGCATCCGGAGGACGGCACCCCCGTCTTCGACTTCGTCGTCGTCACCCCCCGGCCCGGTCGCGTCCGGGGCCCGTCGGGGTTCGACCTCCACGTCGAGCACGGCCTGGATGAGGCCGAGGACGCCGACCTGCTGATCTTGTCTCCCAAGGAGCACTTCCTCGAGCCTTCACCCGAGGCCGCGGCCCTGGCCACCCGGGTCCATGCGCGCGGCGGCTGGCTGCTGGCACACTGCACGGGCGTCTTCCAGCTCGGTGAGACGGGGCTGCTCGACGGGCGCCGCTGCACCACCCATTGGCGCCACGTCGACGACCTGGCCCGACGGTTTCCCCGCGCCCAGGTCGACCCCGACGTCCTCTATGTCGACGAGGACCGGGTCGTGACCGGTGCCGGAGCCGCGGCCGGACTGGACGCCGCGCTCCACCTGATGCGCACCGAGTTCGGCGCCCGGGCTGCGGCCGCGACCGCGCGGCGCATCGTCATACCCCCGCACCGCGACGGCGGCCAGGCGCAGTTCATCGCCCGGCCGATCGCGGCGTGCGACGCCGACACGCTGACCCCCGTCCTCGTCTGGGCCCAGGAGCACCTCGACCAGGACCACACGGTCGAGAGCCTCGCGGCCCGCGCGCACCTGTCACCGCGCACGTTCGCCCGGCGTTTCCGAGACGAGACCGGCACCACCCCGCATGCCTGGCTCACCCGTCAGCGGCTCCAGGCGGCCGAGGAGATGCTCGAGCGCACCGACCGGTCCGTGGAGTGGATCGCCCGAGAGGTGGGGTTCGGCAACGCGGCCGCGCTGCGCCACCACTTCACCCGCGACCGCGGCGTGAGCCCCCAGCAGTACCGCCGTACCTTCGCCTGCTGACCAGGCCGTATCCTCAGCACGTGCTGAAGGTTGAGGGCCTGCTGGGCCTGATCGTGCTCGCGTTGTGGATCTTCTCCATCATCGACGTGGCGGGGAGCCGCGAGCAGGACGTCCGGGCACTGCCCAAGATCGCCTGGCTGTTCATCGTGCTCATCTTCCCCTTCGTGGGGTCGCTCGCCTGGCTGATCGCGGGCCGACCGGACCCTCGCCCGCGAGCGGCGCCGGGTCCGACATCGCCCTTTCCCGAGTACGACCGGCCCGGCCGCATGCGGGCGTCCTCACCCGATGACGACGAGGCATTCCTCCGTCAGGTCCGGGAGCGGGCCGAGGAGCAACGCCGCCGCTATCGGCAGCAGCAGGACGGCGCGACCGAGGCCGACGGACCGGAGTCCTGATGGGGGTGCGGGTCGCCCTCACCGGCGGAGTCGCCTCGGGCAAGACCACCGTCTCGGCCATGCTCGCCGAGCTGGGCGCCGTCGTCATCGACGCGGACCTGCTCGCCCGTGAGGTGGTTGCCCCGGGCACCGACGGACTCGCCGAGGTCGTGGCGGCGTTCGGGCCGGACGTGCTGACCGACACCGGCGAGCTGGACCGGCCGGCCCTGGGGGCCATCGTCTTCGCCGATGAGGACCGCCGCCGCACCCTCGAGGCGATCATCCATCCGCGGGTGCGCGCCCGGGCAGCGGAGCTCGAGGCCGCGGCCCCCGCGGGGGTGCTGATCGTGCACGACATCCCGCTGCTCGTCGAGACGGGGCGGGCGGCGGAGTTCGACGCCGTGATCGTGGTCGACGTCCCCGAGGAGACGCAGGTAGACCGGATGGTCGGCCTACGAGACATGACCGAGGCGGACGCCCGCGCCCGGATCGCCGCGCAGGCCTCCCGTGACCAGCGCGCCGCCACGGCGACCTATCTCATCGACAACACCGGCAGTCTCGACGCGCTGCGCGCCCGCGTCGAGGAGATCGCCACGGAGCTGACCAACCGCTGACGCGACTGCTTCCGCTCAGGCGGCCAGGTCGGGGTCGGCGAACCGGCGGAGCTTGGCGAGGGCCTCCCGCTCGAGCTGGCGAACCCGCTCGGCCGAGATGCCGTGGCGGGCGCCGATATCGGCGAGCTTGTGCTGGCGCCCGTCGACGAGCCCGTAGCGCGACCGGATGATGTCGGCGGCCCGCTCGTCGAGCTGGTCGACGAGGGAGTTGAGCCGGTCGCGGGCCTCGACGTCGAGCACGGTCAGGTCGGGCCCCGGCGAGGTCTCCTGGGCCATCAGGTCTCCCAGGGACGTGTCGCCGTCCTCGTCGACGGGGGTGTCGAGGCTGACGTGCTCACGGCCCCAGGCCATCAGGTCGAGCACCCGCTCGAGCTCCATGCCGAGCTCGTGGGCGATCTCCTCCGGCTCCGGGTCACGGCCGAGCTGGCGCTCCAGGGTGCGGCGGGCGCCGCCGACCTGGTTGAGCTCCTCGACGACGTGCACGGGCAGCCTCACCACGCGGGCCTGCTGGGCGATCCCTCGCGTGATCGCCTGGCGCACCCACCACGTGGCATAGGTCGAGAACTTG
>JAGQUE010000608.1 GCA_020438665.1 Nocardioidaceae bacterium
GTTCATCCAGATCGACACGACCAACATCCTGTTCGTCGTTGGCGGCGCGTTCTCGGGGCTCGAGCACATCATCGAGCAGCGCGTCGGCAAGAAGACGGTCGGCTTCACCGCCGATGTCGTGGGTGCGGCCGAGCGCGAGGCCCAGGACCTGCTGACCCAGGTCCGGCCCGAGGACCTCACCAAGTTCGGCCTGATCCCCGAGTTCATCGGTCGGCTCCCGCTGATCGCCAGTGTCAGCCCGCTCGACGCCGAGGCGCTCAAGGCGATCCTCACCGAGCCGCGCAACGCACTGGTCAAGCAATACCAGAAGCTGTTCGAGCTCGATGGCGTCGAGCTGGAGTTCTCCGAGGACGCGATCGCGTCGATCGCCGACAAGGCGTTGGAGCGCGGCACCGGTGCGCGCGGTCTGCGCGCCATCATCGAGGAGGTCCTCCTCCACGTGATGTACGACGTCCCGTCGCGCGGCGACATCGGCAAGGTGATCGTGACGGGGGAGGTCGTGACCGACGACGTCGCGCCGACGCTGATCCCGCGCGAGTCCGAGGCCAAGAAGAAGAAGACCGCCTGACCCGGACGTGTCCGTTCCGGGTCGCCGTTGATCCGGGTCCGGACCGCGGCATCGGCGACGGGATCCTCCCCCAGGAGCAACGGCATAGTCCGTTGTGACTAGTCCGTGCCCCCGGCCGTCCTAGTCACTTCGAGTCATTTCGCCTCCAGGACCGTCCATTTCGTTGGCGCGGCCGCTGCGGCCCACCAGACTGGTCTGGACAGGGCCGGGGGGGCCGGAACAGCTGGGAGAGTTGAAACCCGTGAGCAACGAACACAGGCGACCGATGGTCGCGTTCGTCGCGGTGGCCGTCATCTGTGGCGTGCTGCTGGCCAATGCGAGCAGGAGCCACGCCGTGGACCTGTTGCGGCACACGGTGCTGCCGGCCATGGTCGCCGGCCCGGTCCTCCATCTCAGCGACCGCACCGCGACGGCCGAGCCCGACCCGAGCACCTCCGTCGACGCTGCGGACGAGGCTGCGTCCCGCCCGGCGGAGCCCCGGACGACCGACCGCGCGACCACCCGCCAGCGTGACGGCCGTGGCCGTCACGGCGGCGTCGCGGTCGCCCAGCCCGAGAGCCGCGGCCACGATCGCGGCGACGCTCATGGCGACCACGGCGACCGTGGCGACCACGGCGAGCACGCCCACGACGGCGTCACCGGCGACACCTCGTGGGGATTCGGCGGCGATGAGCCGACCGGCGACGACGGCCACGAGACCTCCGCCCCCAGCACCGAAGGCACCCCTGACGGCGAGCGGCGCGACCACCGGCGGCACCATGGGCGCCACCACCGCGGCGGGCACGGCCACGGCGACGAGCACGGCTGGCCCTCCGACGAGCCGGACTCGAGCGCCTCGCCCGAGGACGACGGTTCCTCCGATGACGGTGGCTGGGGCGACGACCACGGGCACGACCACGGTGACCACGATGGCCACGGCGGCGACCACGGTCACCACGGCTGGGGTGACTGGTCGCACTAGGACCGTGCTGCGTCGGCGTCAGCCTCCAGCGGGGTCTGCCAGCTCCGCCTCGACCGCCAGGTCGGTGGCACCCTCGTCGGTGACGGTGACCAGCGCCCCCTCGACCTTGCCGACGTTGGTGAGGTCGACCCGGGCCGCCTCCACGGCGGCCACGGCAGCGGCCGTCCCCGTGACTCGGACGGTGGCCAGCGGCGTCCTCATCGAGACCTTGGCCTGTGACTTCGCACCGCGGATTCCGGTCAGCGTCGCGGCAACGTGCTCGAGCATCGTGGCGTCACCGCCGAGGTCGCCGAGCTCGGCGAGGGTCGGCCAGGCGGCCCGGTGCACCGAGCCCTCCTGCCACCACGACCAGACCTCCTCGGTGACATAGCAGAGGAACGGCGCGAGCAGCCGCAGCTGGACGTGGAGCGCCAGCGACAGCGTCGCCTTGGCGGAGGCGGTCGGGGCACCGCCGTCCTCGGCGTAGGCGCGCTCCTTGACCAGCTCGAGGTAGTCGTCGCAGAAGCTCCAGAAGAACCGTTCGGTCGCCTCGAGCGCCGTGGTGTAGTCATAGGCGTCGAAGGCCGCCGTGGCCTCCGCGACGACCTCACCGAGGCGGGCCAGCAGTGCCTTGTCGAGCGACTCGGTCACCAGACCGATGTCGGGATCGGTCGCGCCGACGCCGCCGAGGACGAACTTGGACGCGTTGAG
>JAGQUE010000609.1 GCA_020438665.1 Nocardioidaceae bacterium
GAGCTCTACGACGACCTGTTGGTGATCCGGGTCGCAAACCCGGCCGACAAGGCGGCGCTGGTCGACGACGCGACGACGCCGTTCTTCACGATCCCGCACTTCAACAACTTCGACGCCGTTCTCGTGCAGCAGTCGCGGCTCGGCGAGCTCGACGTCGACGAGCTCACCGAGGTCATCACCGACGCGTGGCTCGCCGTGGCGCCCACGTCGCTGGTCAAGAAGCACTTCCCGGATGGCTGACCCGCGACGGCGCCGGCGCCGACCGGGTGGTCAGCCGCCCGCCCCGAAGACGCGCGTGGACGCCGCCCGGCTGGCGGCCTACGAGGTGTGCCGCGCGGTGCGGGTCGACGACGCCTACACCAACCTGGTGCTGCCCCACGTGCTCCGTCGCCACGGCCTGAGCGGACGCGACGCCGGCTTCGCCACCGAGCTGGCGGCCGGGTCCTTGCGCCGGCGGGGGACCTACGACACCATCCTCACGGCCTGCATCGACCGCCCGCTGGCCAAGGTCGAGGTCAAGGTGCTCGACGTGCTCCGGCTCGGCGCCCACCAGCTGCTGTCGATGCGGGTCCCGCCCCACGCCGCGCTCAGCGCAACCGTCGACCTCGCACGCTCGGTGGCCGGCCCGGGCGCCGCCGGGTTCGTCAACGCCGTGCTCCGTCGCGTGTCCGAGGCCGACCTGGGCACCTGGGTGCGGCGGGTGGCACCCGATCCGGGTGCCGATCCCCTCGGGTTCGCCGCTGTGGCGCACAGCCACCCCCGATGGGTGGTCGAGGCGCTGTCCTCGGCGCTGGTCGCTACGGGTGCGGGCGACGAGCTCGACGCCTTGCTGGCAGCCGACAACGAGCCGCCACGCGTGGTGCTCGTCGCGCGTCCCGGTCGGGCCGAGGTCTCCGAGCTCCCGGGGGAGGCGACCCGCTGGTCGCCGTACGGCGTCGTGCTCGAGTCGGGTGACCCGTCGTCGGTCCCTGCCGTGGCCGAGGGCAGGGCCGGGGTCCAGGACGAGGGATCCCAGCTCGTGGCGCTCGCGCTCTCGCGGGCGGGAGTCGACGGCACGGACGAACGCTGGCTCGACCTGTGCGCTGGGCCGGGGGGCAAGGCGGCCCTGCTGGCCGGGCTCGCGGCCGGCGCCGGTGCGCGGTTGGTGGCCAACGAGCGACAGGAGCACCGGGCGGGACTGGTCCGGCGTGCGCTGGCCGGCGCCGAGGGCGTCGACGGCGTGGTGGTCGCCGACGGGATGGCGCCGCCATGGGCTCCCGCGTCGTTCGACCGCATCCTGGTCGACGCCCCCTGCACCGGGCTCGGCGCCCTGCGTCGACGGCCCGAGTCGCGCTGGCGGCGGGTGCCGGCGGATGTGGACGCCCTCGCGCCGCTCCAGCGTGGTCTGCTGTCGTCGGCACTCGACTCGGTCCGCCCGGGTGGGGTGGTCGTCTATGCGACCTGCTCGCCTGTCCTTGCCGAGACCCGCGACGTGGTGTCCGACGTGCTGGCGACCAGGTCGGACGCCGTGCTCGAGGACGCCTCCTCGCTCTGGCCCGACCTCCCGAGCTGCGCCGGCCCCCTCCTCGGCACCCTCCAGCTCTGGCCACACCGCCACGCCACCGACGCCATGTTCGTCGCCCTGCTGCGCCGTACTCGTTGAGGTCTGGCCAGCGGTTCGCCTCGAAGCGGGTGGTCGCGCCACTTTGCTAGCGTCGTGGCCCCAGCGAGGGGAGGCGACGTGAGGGATCTTGTGGTGGCCGAGGCCGCCTATGCTGCAGCCGTCTTCAACGGTGACACCGAGGCGGCTGCCCGGCTCGCGAGCTCGCTTGCCGGCGACGGCCCCGCCTACGACGTCATGCGGGGCAAGCTGCGTCACGCCCTCAACCTTGCCGAGCGGGTCGAGGACCCCGAGGAGCTGGCTCTGTTCATCCGCGCGGAACGGGCGTTCCACGCGATCGGCGACATCCGTGGCGAGGCCGAGGCGGTGTTCTGGCAGGGCTGCTACCGCCAGGTCCTGGCCCGAGACGACGCGTCGGCACACCCGCTGTTGGAGCGCTCGCTGCGCCTGGCCCGTGACGCTGGCGATGACCTCGTCGCCTCCTACGCCCTGCGCCATCTCGGCATCTCCTGTCACATGGCGGGTGACCTGGATGGTGCGGAGAGACATCTCCAGGCGTCCACCACGCTCCGCCGAGAGCTGGGCTTCACCGCGGGCGTCGCCGCGAATCTCGTCGGTCTCGCCTTCGTCGCGGTCGGTCGCGGTGAGGCTGCCGAGGGGGCTCGGCGCGCCACCGAGGCTGGTGTCCTGGCTCGCGGGGCCGGCGCTTCGACCATCCAGCGCCAGGCGGCTGAGGCGCTGAAGGCCGCGACAGGGGAGTGAGGTCGACTGGCGTGAGCCGCGTGGAGGACCCGCGGCTCACCTTTCCGGACGTTCTGGCGATGCGGCACACGTTCACGGCAGAGGTGTGATGTCTCAGGACATCGGTGACGGTTGTGTATCAAGACATCGGTGACAGATCTGGGGTGCCTGGTGGTGACACTTCTGGCTGTCTGTGTCGGTGCGTGTCAATGAGCCTGTCGATCCCCGTGTCCGTCTCGCGATTGCCCAGTGGCCTGAGGATGCTCCACGTGGGGCGGTGACCACCTTCTGTGCCGAACATGAGATCTCACGCAAGACCTTCT
>JAGQUE010000610.1:0-1360 GCA_020438665.1 Nocardioidaceae bacterium
GCCGGGTTGATCACCCCCGACCTGACCCCGGACAGCGGCCGCGAGTGGATCGCGGCCGCCGACGGACTCGGCCTGGACAAGATCTTCCTGGTGGCACCTTCCTCCACCGACGAGCGGATCGCGCTGACGGTGGCGCAGTGTCGCGGCTTCGTCTATGCCACGGCGGTCATGGGGGTGACGGGTGCCCGGGCCACCACCAGCGAGCTGGCCCAGCCCCTGGTGGATCGGGTCCGCAAGGCCACCGACCTGCCCATCGGGGTCGGCCTGGGCGTCGGCACCGGTGCCCAGGCGGCCGAGGTCGCCTCCTATGCCGACGGCGTGATCGTGGGGTCGGCCTTCGTGCGTGTCCTGCTCGACCATGCCGGCGACACCGGCGCCGGCCTGCGGGGTCTCGGGGCCCTCGCCGCCGAGCTGGCCCGTGGCGTGCGCGGCGACGTGTCGTGACCACGCTGTTCATCCCGAGCCCGTCCCAAGGGGTCTGGTACCTCGGTCCGCTCCCCATCCGGGGCTATGCCCTGTCGATCCTGGCCGGGATCCTCGTCGCCGTCTGGATCGGGGAGCGCCGGTGGATCGCCCGCGGGGGAAAGGAGAGCGAGGTCGTCGACCTGGCCCTCTGGGCGGTTCCGTTCGGCCTCGTCGGGGGTCGCCTCTATCACGTGATCACCGACTGGCACCGCTTCTTCGGCGCCGACGGCAACCCGTGGGAGATCGTCTATGTCTGGCACGGCGGGCTCGGCATCTGGGGCGCCATTGCGCTCGGGGCGGTCGGCATCGTCATCGGTGCGCGCCGCAAGAGCATCAAGGTGCCGCCGATGCTCGACGCCCTGGCTCCCGGTGTCCTGGTGGCCCAGGCGCTCGGCCGGTGGGGCAACTGGTTCAACCAGGAGCTGTTCGGCAAGCCCACTGATGTGCCGTGGGCCTTGGAGATCGACGAGCGCCACCGCCCGCTGGGCTATGAGCAGTACGCCACGTTCCATCCGACGTTCCTCTATGAGTTCGTCTGGAACCTCGGGGCCTTCGGGCTGGTGCTGTGGGCCGACCGCCGGTTCAGGCTCGGGCACGGCCGGGTCTTCGCCCTCTATGTCATGGCCTACACGGCCGGCCGGGGCTGGATCGAGGACCTGCGCATCGACCCGGTGCAGATGAACGACGTCGGTGGGCTCCGGCTCAACGTCTGGGTCTCGATGGTCGTGTTCCTCGCTGCCGCGGCCTACTTCGTCTGGGCCGGGCGCACCAGGCCGGGTCGCGAGGCCGAGGTCTATTTCCCGACCCACCACGAGGCGGAGCACACCGACCGCACCGAGCTATGGGTAGCGAACGACACTGCGAGCGACGATGGCGCCGAGACCGACGATGGCGC
>JAGQUE010000610.1:1366-2054 GCA_020438665.1 Nocardioidaceae bacterium
CGGCCGCGGTCGTCCGCGATGGCGAGGACGGGCCCGAGAGCCCCACGCCGTAGCCGATCCGGGCATAGAGTGCGACGGTGATCTTCCCGCGCCTGCTCGTGTTGTGGACCCTGGCCGTCGGCATGCTGCTCGGGCCGGTCGCTCCTTCGTCGGCGCGGCCCGACCAGCCGCGGGCGGCAGCCCCGGTCACGGTCGTCGCTGTCGGCGACATCGCGTGCCAGCCGGGCGACCAGCCCACGTCCAGCTCGTGCCGACAGGCGGCCACCGCCCGGGTGGCTCGCAAGATCGCTCCTGACGCCGTCCTGGCCCTCGGTGACACCCAATACGAGCGCGGCGGCTTCAAGGCGTTCCGGCGCTCCTACGACAAGTCCTGGGGCACCCTCAAGAGAGTCACCGCCGCGGTTCCCGGCAACCACGAGTACCACACCGCCGGCGCCAAGGGCTTCTACCGCTACTTCGGGCTGTCCTCCCCGGGCTATCGCGTGACGACGTTGGGCTCGTGGCGGGTCTACCTCCTCAACAGCAACTGCGACTTCATCGACTGTGCGGCCGAGCGCTCCTGGCTGGAGGCCGACCTCGCCGCCCACCCGGTGACCTGCTCGGCGATCGCGATGCACTTCCCGCGCTACTCCTCGGGTCCGCACGGCAACAACCCCAGTGTCAGCGGCTTCTGGCGGATCGCCCGGCG
>JAGQUE010000611.1 GCA_020438665.1 Nocardioidaceae bacterium
AGAAATCACCGATGGTGGATCAGGGTTCAGCTCGGCAGCAAGCGAATCAAGGTCGAGCGAAAGCACCTGGCCGCGTTGGGCGGCGAACGCTGCCAGCGCGCGCACGCACGTGAGCCGCCGTCTCGCCGTGCTGTAGCTGTACCCCGAGCCAGCTAGATGTCGGAAGTAGCGAAGTAGGAGTGCGTCGTTGAGAGAGAGCGACGAGGCGTCTGCGGCTGCAAACCACGCGGCCATGTGCGCAAGGTCGCTCCGATACGCACGCGCAGTGTTTGCCCTCAACCCAGCCAGGAATGGCTCGCAAAGGTCAGGCCATCGATGGTCATCCGGAACGCCGCACGGTCTGGCCGTCTCCGCGTGGAACTCCTCGCTGGCGACCCCCCGCATAGCCGTGAAGATATCCAGAACTGCTATCGCTGCACCGGCGAATGGCTGAAATTACCTTGGTTGAGCCGGTGACCCGGGTCGCCGCGACTGACTAGCCTGCCCTCAAGGGCCTGCGAGCTCGATGTCGGGCGCGGGCGTGTTGGGTTCGCCGGGGGAGAAGGGAAGCCCGGCGCAAACCATGCCGCCGGGACCGAGGCAGAGCGCAGGAGTGCACACATGACTGCCATTGGGGGTGGCGACAGTCCCCACGAAGGATCTGACTTCGCCAAGGCGCGCGCGCAGCGACTGACGTATCCCGTCCTGACGGCCACGTTCGCTGGGCTCGGAACGCTTGCAGTGCACCTGCGCGACCCGCATCGCCAAGGAAGTTGGGGCGGCTGCGGCATTCACGCCGCGACGGGGTGGTACTGCCCCATGTGCGGTGGCCTCAGAGCGGTCAACGACCTGACCAACGGCCACGTCCTCGCCGCGACGTCCAGCAACCTCCTGGTGACACTCCTGGTGCCGGCTGCACTTGTCCTGATGGCCATCTGGTTTGCCGAATCATGGACGGGCGTCAGACCTCTCTGGTTGGCGCGCCACGCGAGGCTCTACAACGGCGCCCTGTTGGTCGCGCTGGTGATGTTCATGGTCGTACGGAACACGGCACTCGGGGCCTGGCTCGCACCCTGACGGCCGAACCCCGGGCGAGCACGAGATCTGCCGAAAATCGGGAGGGCGACTGAAGACGTCGTCAGTCTCGCGGGGACTCCTCGGCCCGACGAGCCTGAACCTCCTCGGCCAACGCACCAAGCACTTTCCTAGTTGTCTTGCCCGGGGTCGCAGCTGCTTTCGCAACCTTGAGCTTCGAGATCTCACCCTTCTTGTTGGTGAGGCCGCTGCGCTCGGCGACAGATTCAGCCCCGTCGATGAGGCTCGAAGCGCCCGTGACGGCATCGCCTGCTCGGCGCGCCAAGTCGGCGGACGCCAACTTGTCCGCCGCAGTTGCCTTCATTCTCTTCAGGTCATCAAGCCGGCCCATGCTCGGCGTTCCCTTCTACGAGTGGAGAAGTGTTGAACCAAGTTTTCGAACCCGAGCCATGTACGTCACGCCGGACAGTATCGGCACCCGTTAGCAGGAGGAGCCGAACTCCGTCAGGTTTTTGCCACCGTTTACATGAGGTGGGCACACGGTCTCAGTCGCCGGTCGTCGGCGCGATCGTGCTGTGTTCGCGGCCCTCCAGTTCGACGGCTCCAAGCACATGCTCGAGCAGGCCGCGCACCTGCCCTTCGGTGAGACCGGGTAACTCGAGGTCTGGCTGAGACTCGTCGTCCTCAGGCCGGCAGTCGGGCGCTAGACCGTCGAGCCTTGAGAGTTGGTCGGCGATCTCGTCGCGGAGCCGCCGGACCTCTGACTCGGCACGATCGCGCTCAAGATCCTCAATGCAGTCGAACTCCTCCGCCGACTCGACCAGCATGTAGAGGTCACTTAGCGATGCCACACCATTACCGTAGGCATCGCCACCGACTGATGCCGGCGGCGTTCGCCTGTTCGAACCAAACGCCTTATACGGGAGACTGCGCGGTGGGAATGTTCGGAAGCAAGAAGAAGGCTGAAGCCCCACCACCCGAGAACTCCGACGTGGTCGCCTTCCGCAACGCGACCTTGGAAGTGTGGGTGAATCTGATGAACCGCAGAGGCGCGACGCGGCCCGAAAAGTTCGCTGACGGCAAGGTCGATGTGGCCCAGGTGTCCGAGCGGTACGCGAAGGCAATCAACGACAAGGAGGTCGAGGCTGCTGACGCGGCTGCCCGCGCCCGAGCCGCAGGTGCGGGCGATTCCGTCCATGCCTTCATCGAGAAGATGCGTGGCGACCTACGCGACGCCCCGAGCGGCTACGACGACATCGTCGCAACGATGCGGTCGACTCTCGACCGTCTTTCGGAGTAGTGGAAGCCTCGCTGTTCCCGGTAGTCACTGAGAAGGCCCATTCCCACAGACTATGAGCGTGTCCTGCG
>JAGQUE010000612.1 GCA_020438665.1 Nocardioidaceae bacterium
GTCGAGGATGACCTCGATGCCCGCGCGGTGGAAGTTGCGGACCATCTCCTTGAACTCGGTGATCTGCTGCCCCCGGTCGCCGGACGCCGCATAGGCGGCGTGGGGGGCGAAGAACCCGATGGAGTTGTAGCCCCAGTAGTTGGTCATCCCCCGGGCAGCGACCGCCGGCTCGCTGAAGAACTGCTGCACCGGCATCAGCTCGACCGCGCTCACGCCGAGATCCTGGAGGTAGCGGGTGACCGTGTGGGACCCGAGCCCGGCATAGGTGCCACGGAGGTGGTCGGGGATCTCGTTGTGGAGCTGGGTGAAGCCCTTGACGTGGAGCTCATAGATGACGGTGTCGCGCCAGCGGTGCCGCGGCTGTATGTCGTCCTGCCAGTCGAAGACGTCGTTGGTGACCACCGAGCGCGGCATCACGGGCGCGGAGTCGAGCCGGCTGGGTCGGTCGGGGTGCTTGACGTCATAGGCGAGGGTCGCCGGCCCCGGCACGAGCCGCCCCGAGATCGCCCGCGCATAGGGGTCGAGCAGCAGCTTCTTGCGGTTGAACCGCTGGCCGCGCGACGGGTCCCATGGGCCCTCGGCCCGGAAGCCGTAGAGCTGGCCGACCGGGACCTCGGGGATCTGGCCGTGCCACACACCGAGGGTGTGCTCGGTCAGCTGGTGCTGGGTCTCCGTACCGTCCTCGTCGAAGAGGCAGACCCACACGCTGTGCGCCTCGGGCGACCACACCGCGAAGTTGGTCGCCTCGGGAGCCCAGCTCGCACCGAGCGCCTGGTGGTGCCCCGGCCACACCGGAGCCACCTCGTCGCGGCTCGTCCAGTGCCAGGCGTGTGGGGTCACCGGGTCATTCTGGCCCACCGCCACCGACGGCGTACGGCGGACCGCCCACTAGGCTCGGCGCGTCGGTCACCGGGAACGTCGGGAGGAGCAGTCATGGGTGAGTTCGTGCGGTTGGAGGTCGCCGACGGCGTCGGGACGATCCGGTTGGACCGACCCAAGATGAACGCCCTCAACGTGCAGGTCCAGGAGGAGATCCGGGCCGCCGCGGCCGAGGCCACCGACCGCGAGGACGTCAAAGCGGTGGTGGTCTATGGCGGCGAGCGGGTCTTTGCCGCGGGCGCGGACATCAAGGAGATGGCCGACATGTCCTACACCGACATGGTTCGCCGTTCCGGCCCGCTGCAGTCCGCGCTGAGCTCGGTCGCGCGCATCCCCAAGCCGGTCGTCGCGGCGATCACCGGCTATGCCCTCGGCGGCGGCTGCGAGCTGGCCCTGTGTGCCGACGTCCGCTTCGCCGCCGACAACGCCGTCCTCGGCCAGCCCGAGATCCTGCTCGGCATCATCCCCGGCGCCGGCGGCACCCAGCGGCTCAGCCGCCTGGTCGGGCCGAGCCGCGCCAAGGACATCATCTTCACCGGCCGCTTCGTCCAGGCCGACGAAGCCCTGGCGATCGGGCTGGTCGACCGTGTCTTCCCGGCCGAGGAGGTCTATGACGGCGCGCTGGCGTGGGCCCGGCAGTTCGCCAACGCCGCCACCTATGCCGTGCGGGCGGCCAAGGAGACCATCGACCGGGGTCTCGAGGTCGACCTCGAGACCGGTCTGGAGCTGGAGCGCCAGCAGTTCGCGGCGCTGTTCGCCACCGAGGACCGCGCGATCGGGATGACCTCGTTCATCGAGAACGGGCCGGGCAAGGCCGGCTTCGTCGGCCGCTGACCGGGACCTCTCGATTCTCCGGCCCGCATGTGACTTACTGCACCTGGTCGCGGGTACCTCACCCGCCGTACCGACAGGTAGCCTCGGGTCACACCCGGGTCGGCGCCCTCCTGCGGCGGCCCGTTGACCGATGCCTTGAGGAGGGGCCGCACAGGCCAGACGCCCATGAACATTGTCGTGTGTGTGAAGCATGTCCCGGATGCGACGGCTGCGATCGGCTTCGAGGCCGACAAGACTGTGGACCGTGCCGGGGTCGAGGGGCTCCTGTCGGAGCTGGACGAGTACGCCGTGGAGCAGGCGCTGCAGATCCGGGAGAAGCGTGAGGGTGAGGACATCACCGTGATCGCGCTGACGGTCGGCCCGGAGAAGGCCGCGGACGCGATCCGCAAGGCGCTCCAGATGGGCGCCGACCAGGGCGTGCACGTCTCGGACGAGGCGATCGCGGGCTCGGACGCGGTGGCGACGTCGCTGGTGCTGGCCGAAGCGGTCAAGAAGGTCGCCGCCACGGTGGGGCCGGTGGACCTGGTGATGACCGGGATGTCCTCGACCGACGGCGCGATGGGCGTGGTCGGCCCGATGATGTCGGAGCGGCTGGGCTGGCCCCAGGTGACCTATGCCGACCTGGTGGAGACCCAGGGCGACCAGGTCCGTATCAAGCGTGACTCCGATGTGTCGACCGAGGTGATCGGCGCGACGATGCCGCTGGTGTTGTCGGTGACCGACCGTGGTGGCGAGGCCCGCTACCCGTCGTTCAAGGGCAT
>JAGQUE010000613.1 GCA_020438665.1 Nocardioidaceae bacterium
CTTCAAACCCAGTATCGCCTCCTCATTCGGAAACATTGAGGTCTCCGGATAGATCAACAGCGCCGGGCGACATTCAGTCGCCCGGCGCTGCTGTTTCGCTGCTTCGCAGCCCGTGCGCGAACTCCGTGATCAGCGACGGCACGGCGGCGTCGAAGCCGACCACGTCGAGCATGCCGGGGTCGGACGGGTCGGCGATGGTGAACTGCGTGGCCGTCAGACCGACCACGATCAGCTTGGCGTCGATGCCCGAGCGTCGGCGGTAGTCCGCCAGCGCCTGGTGCGGGTGAATATTGCCGGCCCAGGTCTCGTTGTCGGTGTAGATGACGAACGTGTCCACCGCGAGACCTTTCTCGGTCGCGTGCACCATGGGCAGCGCACAGTCGGTGCCACCCATCGGCATCGCATCGACCACGCGCAGGGCGTCATCGAGCCGGCGCCGTGGCGAGATCGCCAGGGGCCGCAGCGCCGAGTCGTGCCACCCGTGGCTGCCGGGCCGCGTGGTGAAGCCGACCGCTGAGGCGGAGGGCTCCGTGGCCAGCTGCACCAGGGCCAGCGCGGCCGACGCCTCCCGAGCCGTGATCGGCATCCCGGAGATGGGCACGCCCATCGACCCGGACACGTCCACGGCCAGCAGGGTGCGCTTGCCGGAGGGCTCGACGGCCCCGTACGCCGCATAGAACGCCGCGTCGAGAGCGTCGGTCACCTTCTGCGAGGGCACCCACTCCCCCACGCCGCGAGCCGACCGGCCCGAGGCATAGGTGCGCTGGGCGACGAGCACGTTGACCGGGTGGACCCGGCCGGCGCGCAGCCGCCCCGGATCCGTCAGCTGAGCGGTCACCTCGTCGGTGCGGCCACCCAGGTCGGGCAGCAGGCCCAGTCGGGTCAGCCGTGGCAGCTGGCGCATCAGCGCGGTCTGCGGCACGCCCACATCGAGCAGGGCGTCCCACACGCCCACCTCGCCCAGAGCAGCGTCCGGAAGCATCTCCCACGACAGCCCGTGCTGCCGCACCAGCGCCGCCCACTCGGACGGATCCGACATCGCCTGGGCACGCACGAACGCCTCGATGAGCGCAGGCGTGTGCTCACCCAGCGAGCCGCGCACGATCCAGTCGAAGGTGTCCCGCAGCTCGGGCACCGCCGTCTCCGGGTGCGCCAGGCGCAGCAGGTCGCGGTGGGTCCAGCCCTCACGCTGGCGATACTTGACGACCTGATAAGCCAGGGCATCCGCGTCGCGCGAGGTGTACCACGAGCCCACGGCGCGACGCAGACCCCGGCCCCAGCCGCGGAACTGCTCGACATAGGCGGCGAACAGGAACAGGTGCGTGCCCGTGCGAGCGACCTGCGGCAGCGCCGCCAGCGCCAGGCCCGAGGACTCTGGGTGGGACGCCGCCAGCGCCAGCGCGAACAGCGCCGGGTTCTGCTTCGGCGCAGCACCGGACCGGGACACCTCGACGATCGACGAGACCAGAGCCTCCGGGTCCTCCTGCGCCATCCGCGTGACGACGCCGGCGTTGTCGCGCGCGAGGTCTCGCGGCGCGGCGTAGTAGGTGCCGCCGTCGACACCCAGCACCAGAAAGCGGTGGAGCCGCGCAGCGTCGTCGAGCACGAAGGCATAGCCGCCGGCCGCGTTGCGGCGCTGGCGGACGTCGGCCCGCTCCGACTGCGGCGTACGGCGTCGGCCGAGCGTGCGCAGAACATCCATGGTCTTCTCCTGTGATCTCCTTCTTCATCGCGACGAGGGTGAGAGCGGGCGTGGTGTGCCGTCCGGGGTAGACGGCCGCGCCGCCAGCGGAACCAACGGGGACTCGAACCCCAACCGCCATGTGCCAGATAACCGAACTGCTCCGGCCCGCTCTCGAGAGGTTCGGGTGGGCATGGTGGTGACCACCGGAGTCATGTGCTCTGCCGTTGAGCTACCTCGCCGAGGCGAGGGCGGGGGTCGAACCCGCAACACCAGGATCCGTTAACCGACGGTCGTCGGCCCACCCGAACCATTAGTGGACAGCATCAGAGGCCTCTCCCGGAATCGAACCGGGGTCGGCGGCTTTGCAGGCCGCTGCCTCAACCACTCGGCCAAGGGGCCGCGAGCTCGGCCCGCGTGGGGACCGACGGCTCGACGAGGAGCCGCATGCCGGCCTCCTGCGGAGTCCGGTCGGACTTGCGGGAGTTGCACGGCGCGCACGCCGCCACCGTGTTGAGCCACGACCAGGCACCGCCCCGGCTCACCGGGAGCACGTGGTCGACGGTGGTCGCTCGGCGGCCGCAATAGGCACAGCGGTGCCGGTCGCGCCGGAGCACACCGGCCCGCGTGAAGCCGGCAGGGCGATACATCCACGTCGCGGCGACATAGCGCACCAGCCGGATGACCTTGGGCCACGGGTGCGGCCCGATCATCTTGTCGCCACGCCCCTCCTCGACGATGGCCACCTCGCGGAAGAGCATCCGCACGGCATGCTTGAACGACACCGTGCCGAGCGGCTCATAGGAGGCGTTCAGCAAGGTCACCGACGTCATGGTCACCGCTGGCACCTCCTTCCTGGTCTCCTCGGGTGTGCGGTGGATCGGCGTACGACGCACCGCCAGCCCCGTCGCGGGACCGGCGGCACGCCGTCTGGTCAGCCCTTCACGCACATCAGCGTGGTGAGCCGGGCAACGACCTCGACGAGGTCGACCTGGGCCTCGATGACGGCACCGAGGTCCTTGTAGGCGCCGGGGATCTCATCGACCACACCCGCGTCCTTGCGGCACTCGACCCCGGCGGTCTGCGCCACCAGGTCCTCGACGGTGAAGGTGCGCTTGGCCTTGGAGCGCGACATCCTGCGGCCTGCGCCATGCGAGGCCGACCAGTACGACGCCTCGTTGCCGAGGCCCTTCACGACATAGGAGCCGGTGCCCATCGAGCCGGGGATGAGACCCCACTCCCCCAGCCCCGCGCGGATCGCGCCCTTGCGGGTCACGATCAGCTCGGTCCCGTCGGAGAGGGTCTCCCGCGCCACATAGTTGTGGTGGGCGGAGATCTGCTCGCCGAAGTCGACGGTCAGACTCTCAGCCGCGAACGCCTCGGCGACCACCCGCTGGAAGATCGCCATCATGACCGCGCGGTTGCGGGCGGCGTACTCCTGCGCCCACGTGAGGTCATGCAGATAGGCATCCATCTCGGGCGTCCCGGCCAGGAACACCGCCAGGTCACGGTCGGGCAGCCCGAGGTTGTGATCCAGCCCCCGGGCCGCAGCGATGTGGCGCTCGGCGACCTCCTTGCCGATGTTGCGCGAGCCGGAGTGCAGCATGAGCCACACCTGCCCGTCGTCGTCGACGGTGAGCTCGAGGAAGTGGTTGCCGCCCCCGAGCGTGCCCATCTGCTGCTTGGCACGGCGCTCGCGGTCCTGCACGCCCTGGTGCAGGGCCCCGAATCCGCCCCAGAACGCCGACCAGCCGGCGAAGCGCCCGTGGTCGAGCCCGAGCCGCTTCACGTCGGGCGCCGCGTCGTGGGAGGAGAACCCGACCGGGATCGCCCTCTCCACCGCCAGCCGCAGCCGATGCAGGTCGTCGGGGAGGTCGCCCGCCGTCAGGCTGGTGCGCACCGCCTGCATGCCGCAGCCGATGTCGACGCCGACCGCGGCCGGCGAGACCGCGTCCCGCATCGCGACGACCGAGCCGACGGTCGCACCCTTGCCGAGGTGGACATCGGGCATCACCCGGACGCCGTGCACCCACGGCAGCCGGGAGATGTTGCGCAGCTGATCGAGCGCCGCGGGCTCCACCTCGTGCGGGTGCGCCCACATCAGAGTCTCGGCCTCGGCGCCCGGCAGGGCGACCGGCAAGTCGTGGGTGTTGGTGGTCATGGTCGCCTCCTTCGGCGTTCTCTTGGATTCTGGTCTGGTGCCCCCACCTGGAGTCGAACCAGGCAGCCCGCCTTCGGACGGCCGGTGGCAGCTCCGCTGCTGAGGGCTGGGGTGACTGCCCGGAATCGAACCGAGGACCTCCAGAGCCACGATCTGGCGTGCAGGGCCGCTACACCACAGTCACAGCACCCCCTCCAGGACTCGAACCTGGATCCCCGGTTTCGTAGACCGGTGCCGTCTCCGTTGGGCCAAAGGGGTCGGGGCTGCTGGGGACTCCCCCGCGGCGCCATGCGCCCCGCACGCAGCCGGTGCGGTCCTGCTCAGGCGGCGGTCGACTTCTTGGGCCGACCCCGCTGCTTGACGGTCTCGATGGGCTTGCCGTTCTCGAGGAGTACGCCGCCCCAGACGCCCCACTCCCTCCGGTCCACACCGAGGGACAGGCAAAGCGTCCGTACGCCGCAGCCGGCGCACACCGCCTGGGCCTCGGCCAGCCCCGCCTCGTCGGCAGGGTCGAAAACGTCGGGGTCGTCATAGCCCACGCAGCCCCAGGAGACGGCGGGCAGCCGCGGGGTGGGGTGGCCATAGGCCACCGTCACACCCCAGGTGTCCAGGGACTCGGTCATCGTGGTGTTCATGTGCCTGTCACCTCCTTCGGTTGCTCGGATGGCACACGTGGTTGCGGGGCCACGAGTCGAACGTGGACCGACGGGCTTATGAGACCCATGGCGTCACCCGACACCCGCATCGGCGCCGCCAGTGCACCGGTCGTGGGGCCGCGAGGGATCGAACCTCGCCCTGCCGGGCTTCAACCGGCCGCGCCGCCGTCAACGCTTCAGCCCCGTACCCGCCCCCGGAGTCGAACCGGGATGCCCCGAGGGGCGCGGCGTTCTGAGCGCCGTTCGTCTTCCGCTGATGTCGCGAGAATCCGTACCCCCAGCCGGGCTCGAACCGGCGCCCTCCCGGATGAGAACCGGGCGTCCTTGACCACTAGACCATGGGGGCGAGCGAGGTGTGCCGTGGACCGGGGGCGACCGCGGGTCGAGGGTCCGGGCGGGCAGCCGTCACCACGGCGTGCCCCGGCACGAGTGGCGCTCCGTACGGGACTCGAACCCGTGATCTCCCGCTCGACAGGCGGGCGTCCACTCCACTGGACCGACAGAGCATGATCCGCAGCGCTGGCATCCCGGACGTCTCCGCCGTGGGTCGCTGCGGCGACAGGGCGCCGCTCCCGCGGGTGCGGGTCCGGCTCCTGCCTGATGATGTCCACTATCGAGTTCGCCCCCACTCCCCACTGCTGGGGTCTGGGTCGGGAGAGGTGCCCCCACGGCCATGTGACCGCTAGCCCGGTGCCACGTTGCTCCCCGGCCTCTCGGCCAGGTCGCGGGTCCGGTGCCCGTGGGACCTTCCACGATTCGTGTTGAGTTGTGCGCATGCCGCCGTACGGCGCCAGCTGGCGCCGGACATGCAGAAGGGCCGC
>JAGQUE010000052.1 GCA_020438665.1 Nocardioidaceae bacterium
GACGACCTCGCCGAGGCCGCCGTACGCCGTCAGGCGCACCCCGGGTTCCTGCCGGACTCCGACCGGGAGGCCGACATCGACGAGGCGATCGCCCGGGCCGCGGTGGGGCTGGCGCTGCGCCGGCACGCGGGCCGCAGCCGCGTCGTCGTGAGCCCCGAGGGGCGCGTCGTCGAGCGCACCGGCAAGGACCTGCGCCAGGTGCACCTGCTCATCGGCTCCGGCGGCGCGCTGCGCAACGGCCGTCCGGGCGTCGCGGGGCGCGTCTTCGAGGCGAGCATCGGCGAGGTCGAGGGCGGCTGGCAGCTGCCCCGGGCTCCCCGGGTCGTGGTCGACCGCGCCTACGTGCTGGCCGCGGCCGGTCTGCTCGCAGATCTGCATCCCGACGTCGCCCATCGGCTCGCCGCGACCCTGGCGGCGCCCTCTCCTCGGTAACGTTGCGCGGGTGAGCGACGAGCCGGACACCACCCCCGAGGACGCCGACGCCGCGGCCGCCCGTCACCAGGAGGAGGGGGCGCGCAGGCTCGCCGCCCAGCTGGCGCGCCAGTGGTCGCAGCTGCGCGCCGAACGACGACAGGAGCGTGTCGAGCCGATCCCGACCGGGCCCTCCAACTTCACCCCCGCCCAGGTGCCCTGGGGCGTGGACCTCGCGGCCGCCTGGTCGTGGCGGTTCCTCGTCATCAGCGCCGCCGGGCTCGCCATCGCCTGGACGCTCGGCCACTTCGCCGTCATCACGATGCCGCTGGTCATCTCGCTGCTGATCGCGGCGCTCGCGGCTCCGCTGGTGCGCTGGATGCACCACCTCGGCATTCCCCGCTCGGTGTCCTCGCTCCTGGTCGTGATCGGCGGAATCCTGCTGGTCGCCTCGCTGCTGACCTTCGCCGGCCAGCAGGTCGCCAACGGCGCCGCCGACCTGGCCAACCAGGTGGTCAAGGGGCTCGACGAGATCAAGCTGTGGCTCAAGGACGGGCCGCTCCACGCCAGTGACAGCCAGATCAACGGCTACATCGACCAGGCTCAGCTGCGTCTCCAGGACTACGCCGACGGCGGCCAGCTGCTGACCCGGGCCACCGAGTTCGGCACCGCGCTCACCCACGTGCTTGCCGGGTTCTTCATCGTGCTGTTCTCGACCTACTTCTTCCTTGCCGACGGCGACCGCATCTGGGCCTGGGCCGTCCGGCTCGCCCCCCGGGCCGCACGGGAGCGCGTCGACTCCTCCGGTCGGGTGGCCTGGGTGTCACTGACCCAGTTCGTGCGGGCCACCGTGATCGTGGCGCTCACCGACGCCGCCGGCGTGATGCTGGTGGCCTCGCTGCTGCGGGTGCCCTTCGTGCTGGCGATCGGCGTCCTGGTCTTCCTCGGTGCGTTCGTCCCCATGGTGGGGGCCACCGTCGCCGGCACGGTGGCCGTCCTGGTGGCGCTGGTCGACCAGGGCCCCTATGCCGCGATCTTCATGCTGCTGGGCGTGATCGCCGTCCAGCAGTTCGAGGGCCACGTGCTCCAGCCGTTCCTCATGGGCAGGTTCGTGTCGATCCACCCGCTCGGGATCATCGTCGCCATCGGCACGGGCGTCCTCATCGCCGGCGTCGCGGGCGCGCTCGTCGCCGTGCCCTTCGCCGCCGCGCTCAACGCCGTCGTCCAGCATCTGGCGGACGCCGCCTCCCCCGCGGAAGAATCCGACGGGGCCGTGGGCGACGAGGTGTCGCAGCGGCCGCCCGAGCTGACGGCCGACTTCGACCCGGAGGACCCCCGTGACTGACATCCCCCAGGTGGGCCTGGCCGACATCCGGCTGGCCGCCGAGGTCCTCGACGGGGTGGTCACGCGAACCCCGACCCGCAACGCGCGCTGGCTCGGTGAGCTGCTCGGCGGGCCGGTGCGCCTCAAGCTGGAGAACCTCCAGCGCACCGGCTCGTTCAAGCCGCGCGGCGCCTATCTGCGGCTGAGCCGGCTCGACGACGACGAGCGCGCCCGCGGCGTGGTCGCGGCCTCGGCCGGCAACCACGCCCAGGGCGTCGCCATGTCGGCGGAGCGCCTCGGCATCAAGGCCACGATCTTCATGCCTGACGGTGCCCCCATCCCCAAGGTCAACGCCACGCGGGGCTATGGCGCCGAGGTGATCTTCCACGGCCCCTACCTCGACCAGGCCATCGTGCGGGCCAAGGAGTTCGCTGCCGAGACCGGTGCCATCTTCATCTCGCCGTTCGACCACGTCGACATCGTCGCCGGCCAGGGCACCTGCGGTCTGGAGATCCTCGAGCAGGCGCCCGAGCTGCGCACCCTCGTCGTCCCGACGGGCGGCGGGGGACTGCTCGCCGGGATCGCGATCGCCGTCAAGGCGCTGCGCCCCGACGTCCGCGTCGTCGGCGTCCAGGCCGAGGCGGCCGCGGCGTTCCCGGTGTCGCTGGCGGCCGGCCACCCTGTCCAGCTCGACTCGATGCGCACCATGGCCGACGGGATCGCGGTGGGTCGCCCGGGCGACATCACCTTCGACGCCGTACGCCGTCACGTCGACGAGGTCATCACGGTCTCCGAGGACGCCCTGGCCCGCGCCCTGGTCGCCCTGCTCGAACGCAGCAAGCAGGTCGCCGAGCCCGCCGGCGCCGCGGCCGTTGCCGCGCTCGCGAGCGACCCGGGCGCCTTCGAGACCCCGGTCGTGGCCGTCGTCTCGGGCGGCAACATCGACCCGCTGCTGCTCGGCAAGGTGGTCCGCCACGGCCTGGCGGCGTCCGGCCGGTTCCTCTATCTCGGGGTCGTCATCTCTGACCTGCCGGGCGGACTGGCCGGACTGCTCACCGAGGTCGCCGCCGCCGGGGCCAGCGTGATCGACCTGGTCCACGAGCGGATCTCGCCCGACCTGTCCCTCCACGAGGTCGAGGTCGGCCTCCAGCTCGAGACGCGCGGCACCGACCACGCCGAGGCGCTCAAGGAGCGCCTCGTCGCGTGCGGCTATCGGCTGGTCGGCTGACGCGGCTGGTCGGCTGACGCCTCAGCCGGTGAACGGCACGGCGTCGACGATCTCCACCTGGAGCGTCTTGCCGTTGGGAGCGACATAGCTGACGGTGTCGCCGCGGCGGGCGCCCATGATGGCGCTGCCCAGCGGGGACTGGGGGGAGAAGACGGCGATGGTGCCGTCCTCCATCTCACGGTGGCCGAGCAGGAAGGTCTCGGTCTCGTCGTCGCCGACGAACCGATAGGTGACCTTCATGCCCTGGTCGACGACGCCGTCGTCCTTGGGGGTCTCGCCGACCTCGGCGCGGCGCAGCATCTCCTCGAGCTGACGGATGCGGGCCTCGATCTTGCCCTGCTCGTCCTTGGCGG
>JAGQUE010000053.1:0-3462 GCA_020438665.1 Nocardioidaceae bacterium
GCCGGTGCCGACGGGCAGGTCGATCATCTCGACCCGGCCACCGCTCGGGGCATAGCCCTTGTCGGGGTCGAGCGCGAGCAGCCGGACCTCGACGGCCCAGCCGTCGGCCTGGGGCGGTTCGGGGTCGAGGTGCTCACCGACGGCGAGCCGCAGCCGCAGCCCGACGAAGCTGGCACCCGTCGCGTCCTCGACGAGCGCGTGCTCGGGCCGGGCATAGGGGTCCACCGACCAGAGCCAGCACTCCTGGTCGGCCTGGTCGACGGCGAACCGCATCACGACGGCCCCGGTGAACCCGACGTCGTCGGCCAGTGCCTTGGCGGCCCCGAGCATCCGCCGCTCGAGGTCGCCCGAGAGATAGGGGGCCGGTGCCTCGGCCAGCAGGAGCTGATCTTCATGCGCGACCGTCACCTCCCGCAGGCCGTGCGCCCAGCTGACGCCGTGGGCGTCGGCCAGGACGTCCACCTCGATCAGCCGGGTCCCGGAGCCCGGTGTCTCGGCGGAGTGGTGCACACCGGCGTCCTCGGCCACGAGGGCCAGCAGCTCGGGGTCGGTCAGCCGCCGCAGTGACTCGCTGTCCGGACCGACCACCCGCATGCCGGCCGCTTCGCAGGCGGCCACCACCTCGGCGGCCGGGACCTCACCCCAGGGCCCGGGCCAGACCGTGTCGACCTGGGCCTGGACCAGGGCCTGGGTGAGGGTGTCGATGCCGCGGTCGGCGACGGCGAGCTCCTCGTCGGCCTCGCGCGCATACCAGGGCCGGTGTGGCTCCGCATGGACGAGCACGGTGGCGACGCTGGCGGCGTCGCTGCGGTTGAGGTTGCCGACGGCGGCCACCACCCGCACCGCTGGCTCTCCGGACTCCAGAACCGCCAGACGGTTGATCTCCACCTGCTCCTCCTGCGTCAATCGGCGTAGGTGTCCGTGAGCGGTCCTGCGACATCGTCGGGGATCGGCATCGGCACCGGAATGCTGTGGTAGCCATCCAAGCGCACGAGCACACGTCCGTCACGGGTCGCCACGATGGCGTCATAGGTCGAGACGCCCACCTCGCGTGCGACGGCATAGACCTCGCCCTCGGGGACCGGCTCCGTGGACATCACCCTGAGGCGGTCCACCGCAAGCGGCAGGGCCAGCTGGTGGTCCCGTCCGGCCTGCCACAGCCCGGCCGTCTGGAAGCACAGCTCCACCAGCCGCGGTGCGTTGACCAGCGGCAGGTCGGCGGGCTCCCGGTCCTGCGGGAGGTGGTCGCTCAACCGCCCAACGGCCGCGCCGTCGGAGCGCCATGCGGCGTCGACGACCTGATAGGCGGGTCCGTGGAAGTAGAACGAGTAGACCTGCTCAGGATCCAGCCGTCGCTCGGCCGGGGTCGCGTCGAGCTCGACGGTCTCCTCGGCAGGGTCTCCGGCACCGAGCCGGACGTCACCGGTGAAGTGCACCACCCGGACCGGGGCCGGCTGCCCGGGGAGGACCCGTTCGGCGCTGAGCACCGCATGCGCCACCAGGCCGTCACCGTCGGGCTCGGCGATGACGTTCACCCGCAGCGTGCGAGGCTCGTCGCGATAGAACTTCACCGGGGCCAGGAACTGCACGTTCTCGACAGCCATGACGCGCAGCCCCTCGGGAGCGAGCAGACCCGCCGCCTCGGCGAACGCCTCCATGCCCATCACACCGGGCAGGACCGGGGTCCCGTCGATGCGGTGGTGGTCGAGGAACGGCTGCTCGGCCGGGTCGAGGGTCACCTCGACCACCAGCCCGTCGTGCACGCTGAGCGACACCTGGCCGAGCATGGTGCCCGGATAGCCATCGGTCTCCGCGAGCCCACCGGACGGGTCGTACTCCGCTGCCATCAGCCCCAGCTCGCCGGCCACGACGACCTCACCCGAGTAGGGACCGCTCGCCAGCTCGCGCCGGATCCACGCGACGCCCGCCTCGGGCGGGAGCATCTGCACCCCAGCCATCTCCATGATCTTGGGGATGGAGCCACGGGTGGCCATGCCGATGCCGCCCCACGCCGTCCAGTCGAGCGCCAGCCCGCGCGTCTGCGGGCGCGTGCGACGCAGGGACGAGACCGTCTTGCACAGCAGGTCGTTGGCCGCGGCATAGTCTGTCTGTCCGTTGTTTCCGAACCGCCCGGCCACCGAGCTGAACACCACCACGGCGCCGACCTCACGCTCGGCCAGAGCCGACCAGACATGGCGCCAGCCGTTGACCTTGACGTCGAAGACGAGGTCGAACTCACGCGGCTCCTTGTCGGGCAGGCTGCGGCTGATCTCGAGCCCGGCCGCGTGCAGCAGGACGTCGACGCGCTCGCCCACGTCGCTGAGGGCCGCAGCGACGGCCTCGGCGTCGGTCAGATCGACGCAGTGATAGACAGCGGTGCCGCCCGATGCCTCGACCGCCTCGACCGCGCTCAGCGCCGCCTCGCGACGCTCCAGCCCGGCCAGCTCCTTCTCGATCGCGACGGGCGTGGGCCGCTCGCCGCGCTCCTGCATCCGCGCCACGATCGTCGACTTGAGACCGTCACGGTCGCTTCGGAACGCCGCCAGGTCGGCGTCGTCACGATCGGGCGCCGGTGTCAGGTCGAGCAGGTGGAAGGTCGCGCCCGAGCCCGCCAGGTCGGCGGTGATCGCGGAGACGATGCTCCCGGCGGCGCCGGTCACGACGACGACCGAGTCGGGTCCCAGCTCGATCCCACCCTCACCGAGCGGGGAGCCATCCTCGCCGAGCGGGGAGAACGGCACCTCGCGGAACGCGACGCCGAACCGTCGACCGTCCACCCGGCCGACCTCGACACAGCCCGGGTCTCCCAGGGTCTCCTCGATCAGCAGGTCGGCCAGGGCGGCCGTCTTGCGGCTCGCCGGCAGGTCGACGGCCTTGACCAGGGCGTCGGGGCGCTCCTTCTTGTAGGACTTGGTGAAACCGGTCACCGCACCTCCGAGCGGCGACGTCGCGCCGGCGGCGTCATAGCCGTGGAAGCCGCCCAGCTTGGTGGCCGCCACCAGGAACGGGCTGGCGTCATAGACGCGGCGCATCGTGGCATAGAGCGCCTTCACGCGCCGTCGCAGCGCCTCGGCCCAGGCGACTCCGTCGGCGAGGTCGCCCTCGTCGTCGAGGGCCGGCAGCCAGTAGACGCCGTCGACCGGTCCCTCGGCCAGCCAGGTGTCCAGCTGTGCGAGGAGGTCGTCGGTCGGCGTGCCGGACTCCAGCGTGAGTGCCGTGGCACCCGCCTTCTCGAGTCGCTTGGCGAGCGCTGCGCCGACGCCACCCTCGTCGAGCATGACGACGACACGTGCGTCGGCCAGGTCGACCCCGGTCGGACTGCACCGGTCGACCGGCGGCCGCAGCGAAGGCACCGGGACCCGCCGCGGCAGCGCGTCGATCGCGGCGAGGTCACCGACGACGAGAGCGGGCGCCGCTTCGTCTCGGGTCGGCGCCGTGGGCGCCTCCTCAACCACCGGTGCG
>JAGQUE010000053.1:3538-3931 GCA_020438665.1 Nocardioidaceae bacterium
CGCAGCTGGAGCGAGTCGTCCCGCTCGACGCCATAGTGACCGCGCACCGCTGCGAACACCTCGGCCTGCTTGACCGTGTCGACACCCAGGTCGGCCTCCAGGTCCAGGTCAGGGTCGAGCAGCTCGTCGGGATAGCCGGTCATCTCCGCAACCACGCGCGTGACCGTCGCGAGCACCTCGTCGGCCGGTGAGTCCGCCGTCGGTGTGGCCGGGGCGGCTACCGCCGGTGTGGCCGGCGGCGCGACAGCAGCGGCTGGTAGGCCGACCGGCTCGGGCAGCCCGGTCTTGCTGCGCACCCAGGCGGCCACATGGTGCAGCGTCGGGAAGTCGCGCAGCTGGAGCGAGTCGTCCCGCTCCACGTCATAGCGCGCCCGGACCGCCGCGAACACCTCG
>JAGQUE010000730.1 GCA_020438665.1 Nocardioidaceae bacterium
AGCGACAACATCATCACGAGCGAGGATGACGGCTCCGCCATCGTCACGCGCTGGCTGGTCGAGGCGGAGCCGCCGCTAGAGATGACAAAGCCGCTGCCGCCACTCAACGCTGTTGATGGCATCGGCGAGCCCATCGTCGAGTGGCGCCGCCAGACGCTCAGCGCCAGCGACCGCAAGTTCACGACCCTGTCGGCGCTCTACCAGATGACGCAGGTCATCCTGCTGGCCGACGGCATCAAGGGCTTCGACGAGAAGACAATGGTGAACCGTCCGACGGACGCCGAGCTCTCCGGTGCCTATACCTTCGTTGCGGACTGGTGGCACATGGTGCTTCGCAACTTCACGCCGTGGCGCCGGGGCATCGAGCGGCCCATGATCCTTCCGGACCTTCGGGCCTACCAGGCCGAGTATTCGCTGCTGTTCCGGCCGGTCGGCCAGATCGCCTTCATGCACGCGCTGGTCGGAGCGGTGCAGCTTGGCCGCCCACTGGAAAGGGCACTGGAGTACGCCGAAGACCAGGGCTGGTCCGCCTCCGACCCGCTGTTCCATGACACGGTCGTCTACGCCAACGGCCACATGGCCACTAGTGAAGCGGCGGTGCGCCTGGCCGGACGACTCGGCACGTATTTGGTGGCCGGCGACCTCATGAAGGACGAGGCCATCGAGAAGCTGGAGAGCGACTTGGCCCAGGCGAAGGCGGACCTCAGCTTCGAGCTCCCTGGGATCGACTAGAAGCCGCCGGCCGTCGGCAGGTGTGGACCGACATAGCCGACGTAGATTCGCTCGGTGGAGCCGCCGGAGTCGTCATGCAGATGAATCCGCGGGGCGAGCGCTCCGCCCTTGTCGATCTTCACGTGCTGTTGCATGTAGCTCTTGCCTGACGGATCGACCTCGGTCGGGACCTTGAACGTGCGTGCGGCTACGAGGGTCGAATCGTCGGTCGTCGACCTACTCTCGGTCGGGGCGTACTCGGCAAGCAGTGGGATGGCGCCTTCAGGAGGGTTGTCGCGGTACATCGAGATATCGCCGCTGAACCGACCCTCGGTCTTGGCGCGGCAGTAGTCGTTGAGGGCGCGCAGCGAACTCCAGATCTTCTTCGCCCAGATCGTCCGCTTCCGCTGGCCGTCGAGGATGCCACAAGCGTCGTCGACGGCTCCGATAACCAAGAAGGGGAGTGACTCCCTCGCCGCGACCAGTGCATCGACCGAAGACTCGGGGAACCACTCGTCGTCGTCCTCGGCCTCGACGATGGCGACCTCGCCCAGCTCCTTGTAGGCCTTCTGGAGATAGCGCAACTGCGACTGTGTGCTATCCAGCTGCCCGAGCGCCGCGTCCTGCTCTTCGTAGGCGTTCTCAAGTAGCGCTTCGAGCTCCTTGACGCGCTTCTCCAGCTCTGTTGCCCTGGCAGTCTCTTCCTCCCAGAGCTGCATGGCCGCGGGCAGGTCGATGTCGCCGCCCTCTGTGATCAGGCGAGCTATCGCCAGGGAGCGTCTCCGCTCGAGGTCGAACGGCACCGTTGCGGCGAGCTGCCGTCGGACGATGAGGCGGCGCGCGGAGTCGGTCTTGGTGCGCAGCGAGGTGGACGGCACTGCGTGGGCGTCCAGGCCGTCCGGAGTCCTAGAGACGCTGATAACGCTGCCGCCGCGGGGGAGGGTCGGCAGGCCGAGCGCACCGAGGAGATCGGCTCCGGCCGAGACAGTGCCGATGACGGTGAGCCCGATGAGGTCGTCCAGCAACTCCTTCTGGCTGGACGAAACCGGGGCGTCGCTGCCCGCAATGACAGCAACAAGCAGGCCGGGCGCCAACTCTTGGCCGAGCGCTTCGAGCAGCTGGGCGGGATCGACCGCCTCAAGGTCGTGCAAGGCGCCGCGCGGCAGATCGAGGACGGGCGTCGCGTACGGCACCAGAAGTCTCAGTAGTAGCTGAACCGGCTCGCTCAGGTCGACGGCTGCGTGGGGGACGTCGGCGGTCGCGAACGGCGATTCCTGGATGATCGCCACGGCACCGCTGTCGTCGCAGGCGACCATGACGGTGCGACGTGCTTCGACGGCTGAATCCGAGGCGATGAGCTGGCAGACGAACGGTGCCTCGTTGGCGTGACGCCACTCGACCATGAGGCCGTCGTGTTCAGCAGACTCCAGACCGACGCCGTACGTCTTGTCCAGCCAGTCCGTCAGAGCCCCGGTGATCTGTTCGCCGGTGACCGTTGGCTCGAGCTGGAGCACGGCGCTGATCGGCGCTCCGACGCTTGCGGCCATGGCCGCTACACCGCCAGCGGCTCGGGCAGATCCTCCGGCTGCTCGTGCTCTTCGAGCTCGTCGAGTTCGGCGTGCGGGTCCTTGCCGCGCGCCTTGTTCCAGTCCTCCCACAGGCGCTGCTTCGACTCCTCGGCCATGTGATCCGCGCCGATCATGTAAGCGATCAGGCGGGCGGCGAGGTCGTAGGCCTCCTTGCGGGCGACCATGCGGCCATCGGCACGAACGATGGTGTCCCGCCACATGCTCGACGGCGGGCAGGAGTAGTCGAGCATGTTCACCCGCCGCACCGCCTCGGCTCGGGTAAGGTCGCCGTTGCTGGCGTTCAGAGCGTAGACCAGGCCCTTGACCAGGGCGATCTGTCCGACAGGACGCATGAGCAGCGTGTGCGGGTCGTCCGAGTCGAAGCGGACGTTGGGTATCGTCGAAGGGTCCTTGAGCGCGCTCTTGTAGGCATCCATCGCGAGGATGTCCTCCCACCACGCCGCCGCCTTCTCGTAAGCGGTGTCGAGGGTGTCCTCGTCCGGGGCGATCGGGCTTTCCTTCTCGGAGAAGCCCTTGTAGCCCTCGTAGCTCAGGATGTCCTGGACGCTTTCATACAGCGCGCTGATCGTCGTCAGCTTCCAGCTCTTCTGCTGCAGCGTGTTGCTGGTCCAGTTGACCGGCTCGTACTGCTGGTCGTTCACCGTGCGGGTGGCGAACGGGGCATCGAGGTCAGAGTCGAGCAGGCGGCGGGTGACGAGCGCGTAGCCGTCGTCCTCACTCGTGATGATGTTGTCGCTACGGCCAGTCGGCTTGGCGTGCCGGTTCACCTTGTTGAAGATGCGGCGGGTCTTCTGCGCCGACTCCTCCTCGATGAGCAGGACGCAGACTTCGTCGTCGCCGACCTCCGACCACAGTGGGCCGAGGTTGGTGCCGCCCTGGATCACCTCGCGGAACGCCAGCAGCCTGTGCTGGCCGTCGAGGGCGATCAGCTCGCCCTTGTCGATCGTCAGGTAGCCGATGTTGTCGCTGGAGCTGCGGTAGGCGGCGGGAAGCTTCCCGACCAGGTCGGTCAGCGGCTCGAACTCCACCGCGCCCTTGGGCACGAGGACGATGAAGGAGCCGAAGAAGCGGTCGGGGTGCTGGGCAAGGTAGGGCACGATCGTCGACATGACGCGCGAGCGGTTCACGTCGCGCTGGATGCGCTCGTCGATGGAAGCCGAAGCCCACGAGTCGGTCTCCCGGGCCGGACGAACGCTATTCGTGAGTTCACGAGCCGTCATCGTGATTTCGTAGTACGTCGTCGAACCCATCGTTCCGCGAAGGGCTGGTCGGGTGATCGCCATGAGCCGAACACTACAGTTGGCGTCCGACCCTTCCGACGAGAATGCGAGTCCTAGCACGTGTCCGAACTCCGCGAGTGGCAGTCAGACGCGCTTGCTGCCTGGGAGGGGAACGAACGGCGCGGCATCGTCGCGGCGGCCACCGGAACGGGAAAGACCCGCCTCGCGCTTGAAGCCATCCGGCGTACGGCAGCGGAGGGTGCTCGCACCACCGTCGTCGTGCCGACCCGCATCCTCCAGGATCAGTGGACCCGGGAGCTGCGTGAAGCGCGCATCCTGCCGAGCAAGCGGATGGGCACGATTGGTGGACCGGCCCCAGATCCCAATCCCGACCATCTGATCCTGGTCGCAGTCATGGACTCAGCCCGGACCGGCGTGGGAAGCCTCGTCAAGCACTGGAACCGGCTGGATCTGCCGACGATGCTGGTCGTCGACGAATGCCACTGGGCGGGCAGCGAGTACAACCGCGGCGTCTTCGATGGTGATGCTCGCTGGCGCCTCGGGCTCTCAGCGACACCTGAGCGTGGTGACGACGGCTTCGACGAAGTCCTCGAACCAGAGTTGGGTGGGATCGTCTACCGTTACTCGCTCAAAGACGCCATGGACGACGGCGTTCTGGCAAACCTCCGTCTTGTAAACCTCCTCGTGGATCTCACCCGCAATGAGCTGAGCGAGTACCAGGGAGTCGAGCAGCGCATCGACCGGCTGGAAGCCGACCTTCGCCTCAAGCACCCCGAGCTGTTTGAGCACGCCGACTGGACGGCCGCTGTCGCGATGGCTGCCAGGTCCGACCGGATGGCGAAGCGCCTCACAATCTTGGTCAACGAGCGGCGCCGGATGCTGGCGAGGAGTGCTGGCCGCCTTG
>JAGQUE010000614.1:0-226 GCA_020438665.1 Nocardioidaceae bacterium
TGCTTACGGCGGTCGCCGTTTCCCGGCGTCCCTGCTCACTGACCGCTCCCACGGGGAGCGATGCACGAGGCCGTCGACGCCTACCTCGCCCGGTCAAGCAAGTGCTGACGGCGCGCCAGCTCCTCGGCAGACCAGCTCACTCGCCCGGCGCATAGCTGACGGCGAAACCGGCACCCCTGTCCGGGGCGGATAGTGCGCTCGTGTCAGCATCGGTCTTGGCCATCCC
>JAGQUE010000614.1:316-3157 GCA_020438665.1 Nocardioidaceae bacterium
CACCGCGGCTGTCCACGCACCCGATCAGCCGGCGTCGGACTCGCGGTCGTCGGCGCGGACCTTGAGCAGGCTGGCCGCGGCGGTGATGGTGAGGCTGCCGACGATGACGACCAGCGAGAGCCAGATGGGGATCTCGGGGGAGGCGTGGACGCCGCGGCCGCCGTTGATGAAGGGCAGCTGGTTCTCGTGCAGGGCGTGGAGGATCAGCTTGACGCCGATGAACAGCAGCAGGAACGCCAGACCATAGGACAGATAGATGAGCCGCTCCAGCAGCCCACCGATGAGGAAGTAGAGCTGGCGCAGACCCATCAGCGCGAAGACGTTGGCGGTGAAGACCAGATAGGGCTCGCGGGTCAGGCCATAGATCGCCGGGATCGAGTCGAGCGCGAAGAACAGGTCGGTGATGCCGAGCGCGAGCACGACCAGCAGCATCGGCGTCATCACGCGCTTGCCGGCCTCGTGGGTGAAGAGGCTGACACCGTGCCACTCCTGCGCGACTGCGAAGTGCTTGCGGATCCAGGTGACCATCCGCGGCTCGTCGTATTGGGCGTCCTCCTCGTTGGCCTCGCGCGCGAGGTTGACCGCGGTCCAGATCAAGAAGATGCCGAACAGATAGAACACCCAGCTGAACTCGCTGATCGCCGCCGCACCGACCGCGATGAAGACCGCCCGAAGCACCAGGGCCAGCACGATGCCGACGAGCAGCACTGTCTGTTGGAACTCCCGTGGTACGGCGAACTTGCTCATGATGATGATGAAGATGAACAGGTTGTCGACCGACAAGGAGTACTCGGTCAGCCACCCGGCGAAGAACTCGCCGCCGTAGCGGCCGCCATAGAAGAACCACACGCCGAGCCCGAACAGCACGGCCAGGCCGACGAAGAACGCCAGGGCGCGGCCGGACTCCTTCATGGTCGGCTCGTGCGGGTGCCGCCCGATCACGAACACGTCGACGAGCAGCACGCCGACCGTGATCAGCGCCGTGAGGAGCCAGACGGTGGTCGTCACGCCCATCGCTCAGTGCCCCCCGAACGGCAGGCCGAGCTCCGCGAGCCGGGCCTGCCCGCCGTCGAGGGCCGTCAGCACCCAGGCGCCGTCGGGCAGCCAGGTGACGGTGTGCTCGAAATGGGCCGCCCAGCTGCCGTCCATGGTCGCGATCGTCCATTGGTCATCGAGCTCGACGCCGTAGGGCGACCCGAGCGTCACCATGGGCTCGATCGCCAGCGCCAGACCGCGGGTGATCTTGACACCGCGGCCGGCCTTGCCGGTGTTGGGTACGTCGGGCCGCTGGTGCATCTGGGAGCCGATGCCGTGGCCCGTGAAGCCTTCGAGGATGCCATAGTCGCCCCGTCCCGTGACGTAGTCGCCGACGGCGGCGGAGATATCACCGACCCGGCCGCCGAGGCGACCGGCGGCGATGCCGGCCCAGAGCGCACCCTCGGTGACGGCCATCAGCTCGGCCACCTCGGATCGCACCTCGCCCACCGCGACCGAGATCGCCGCGTCGCCATGCCACCCGTCGACGATCGCGCCGCAGTCGATCGAGATCACGTCACCGTCGGCGAGCGTCCGGTCCCCCGGGATGCCGTGGACCACCTCGTCGTTGACCGAGGCGCAGATGGTCGCCGGGAACGGCGGGTGCGCATAACCCTTGAACGACGGCACGGCCCCGGCGGAGCGGATGTTGTCCTCGGCCAGGGCGTCGAGCTCGGCGGTCGTCACGCCGGCGCGTACGGCGCCGCGCACCAGCTCGAGGGTCTCCCCGACGAGCAGCCCCGCCCGACGCATCGCGTCGATCTGGGCAGGAGTCTTGATCTCGACGCCGCGGCCCCCCAGGGCCACGGTCAGCTCTCGGGGACGACGTCGAGGGCCGCGAAGATCCGCTTGGTCACGTCGTCGACCTCACCCATCCCGTCGACCTCGATCAGCAGGCCGCGGCCGCGGTAGACGTCGATCAGCGGTGCGGTCTGGTCGGCGTAGACCTCCTGGCGCCGACGGACGACGTCCTCGGTGTCGTCGGCGCGGCCTTCGATCTGGGCGCGCTGGAGGAGTCGCTGGACGACCTCGTCCTGGTCGACGGTGAGGACGACCACCGCGTCGAGGCGGTGACCGGTGAACTCGATCATGCCGTCGAGCTCCTCGACCTGGGAGACCGTGCGGGGGTAGCCGTCGAGGAGGAAACCGGGCACGGCGTCGGGCTCGTCGATGCGGTTGCGGACCATCAGGTTGGTGACCTCGTCGGGGACGTATTCACCCGCGTCCATGAACTTCTTGGCCTCGACTCCGAGCGGGGTGCCCTGGGAGACGTTGGCCCGGAAGATGTCGCCCGTGGAGATCGCCGGGATGCCGAAGTGCTCGGCGATGTATTTCGCCTGCGTCCCCTTGCCGGCCCCTGGGGGGCCCATGATGATCAGGCGCATCGCCCACTCCTCCTCGGTCGTTGCGAACCCTGCGTCGCGAAGCTCAACGCAGGAAGCCCTCATAGTTGCGCTGCTGCAGCTGGCTCTCGATCTGCTTCACGGTGTCGAGCGCAACGCCCACCATGATCAGGATCGAGGTGCCACCGAAGGGGAAGTTCTGGTTGGCGTTGATGATCGCGAGCGCCACCAACGGGATCAACGCGATGAAGCCCAGATAGAGGGCGCCCGGCGCGGTGATCCGGGAGAGCACATAGGCGAGGTAGTCCTCGGTCGGCTTGCCGGCCCGGATGCCCGGGATGAAGCCGCCGTACTTCTTCATATTGTCGCTGACCTCGACCGGGTTGAACGTGATCGAGACGTAGAAGTACGCGAAGAAGATGATCATCGCGACATAGAAGAGCACGTACAGCGGCTCGGTCCC
>JAGQUE010000615.1 GCA_020438665.1 Nocardioidaceae bacterium
ACCTCATCGACGAGCTCGGGCGCCTTCCCGGGATCGGGCCCAAAGGCGCGCAGCGGATCGCGTTCCACCTGCTGCAGGCCGACGCGGCCGACGTACGCCGCCTCGCCGACGTGCTGACCGAGGTCAAGGCCAAGGTGAAGTTCTGCACCGTCTGCTTCAACGTGTCCGAGGACGACCAGTGCCGGATCTGCCGTGATCCACGGCGCGACCCGACCGTGCTGTGCGTCGTGGAGGAATACAAGGACGTGGTGGCGATCGAGCGGACCCGCGAGTTCCGCGGCCGCTACCACGTGCTCGGCGGGGCGATCTCGCCGATCGACGGCATCGGTCCTGAGCAGCTGCGCATCCGAGAACTGCTCCAGCGCCTCGCCGACGGGACGGTCACCGAGGTCATCCTCGCGACCGACCCCAACCTCGAGGGGGAGGCCACGGCGACCTATCTCACGCGGACGCTCAAGCCCATCGGCTTGCGCGTGACGCGTTTGGCTAGTGGACTGCCCGTAGGCGGTGACCTCGAATATGCCGACGAGGTCACCTTGGGACGAGCCTTCGCAGGGAGGAGATCCGCGGATGACTGAGGAGACGCTGCCCGGTGTCGACAGCGAGACCGAGGACTTCGCGCAGCAGATCGCCGATCAGGTCGAGAGCTTCCTGCTCGCCCTGCGTGAGATCGCGCGCGAGGCCGACAGCGGCCGGGCTATCTCGCTGCTGCTCCTCGAGGTGAGCCAGGTCCTGCTGGCGGGCGCCCGGCTGGGCGCCCAGGCCGACTTCACCCCCAACGGTGAATACCAACCAGACGTGGGTCCCGACGAGGACCTCGACGAGCTGCGGCTGCGGTTGGCCGACATCTTCGGTGGGCTCGACACCTACAGCTTCGTCTTCGACCCCTACGCCCCCGACATCGTCGACAGCCAGCTGTCCGACGACCTCACCAGCATCGCCAACGACCTCGGCAACGGCCTGCGCCACTTCCGCGCCGGCAACGTCGACGAGGCGCTGTGGTGGTGGCAGTTCTCCTATGTGTCGTCGTGGGGCAACCTGGCCGGCGCCGTCCTCAACGCGCTGCTCAGCGTCGTGGCCCACGACCGGCTGGACACCGAGATCCTCATCGACGTCGAGGAGGAGCAGGTCGCGGTCGCCAACGAGATCCTCGGGGCCGGTGAGATGGCTCCCGGGTCCGCCGTCGGCCCCGGCTAGACTTCGGGCGGTCGCAGCGCAGCGTGGCGAGCCCGGCCGAGGGCACGCGACCACTGAACCCTTCGGACTTTCGAGGACCTACATCGTGGGCATCGTCGTACAGAAGTACGGCGGCTCGTCGGTGGCCGACGCCGCCGGCATCAAACGGGTCGCCCAGCGCATCGTCAACACCAAGAAGGCCGGGCACGACGTGGTCGTGGTCGTCTCGGCGATGGGCGACACGACCGACGAGCTGCGTGATCTCGCCGAGCAGGTGACGCCGCTGCCGCCGCCGCGCGAGCTCGACATGCTCCTCACCGCCGGCGAGCGCATCTCGATGGCGCTCGTGGCGATGGCGATCGCCCAGCTGGGTCACAAGGCCCAGTCGTTCACGGGCTCGCAGGCGGGGGTCATCACCGACGCCGCCCACGGCAACGCCAAGATCATCGACATCACGCCGGGCCGCATCGTCGCCGCCCTCCAGGACGACGCCATCGCGATCGTCGCGGGCTTCCAGGGTGTCTCCCAGACCACCAAGGACGTGACCACGCTGGGGCGGGGCGCCTCGGACACGACCGCCGTTGCCCTGGCCGCCGCCCTCGGCGCCGACTACTGCGAGATCTACTCCGATGTCGACGGTGTCTTCACCGCCGACCCGCGGATCGTCCCGTCCGCCCGCAAGCTCGACCGCCTCTCCACCGAGGAGATGCTCGAGATGGCGGCCAGCGGCGCCAAGATCCTCCACCTGCGGTGTGTCGAGTACGCCCGCCGCTACAACATGCCCGTCCACGTGCGCTCGTCGTTCTCGGCCAAGGAGGGCACCTGGATCATCCCCACCACCAGCGCAGAGGAAGAGCCGATGGAACAGGCCATCATCACCGGCGTCGCCCACGACCGCAGCGAGGCCAAGATCACCGTGGTCGGCGTCCCCGACAAGGTGGGCGAGGCGGCGCGCATCTTCGACGCCCTGGCCGGCGTCGAGATCAACATCGACATGGTGGTCCAGAACGTGTCGGCCGCGGCCACCGGGCTCACCGACATCTCCTTCACCCTGCCTCGAGCCGACGGCCAGAAGGCCATGTCGGCGCTTGCGCGGATCCAGGACGCCGTCGGCTACGACAAGCTGCTCTATGACGACCAGATCGGCAAGGTGTCGCTCATCGGAGCCGGCATGCGCTCCCACCCGGGCATCACCGCCAAGTTCTTCTCGGCGTTGGCCGGCGCAGGCGTCAACATCGAGATGATCTCCACCTCCGAGATCCGCATCTCGGTGATCGTGGACGAGTCCCAGGTGGACACGGCGGTGACCGCGACCCACACAGCGTTCGACCTGGACTCCCACGAGGGCGAGGCCGTCGTCTATGGCGGGACGGGGCGCTGACATGGGCGTCGCGATCGGTGTCGTCGGTGCCACCGGCCAGGTCGGCGTCGCCATGCGGCAGATCCTCGAGGAGCGGGCGTTCCCCGTCGACGAGGTTCGGTTCTTCGCCTCCGCGCGCTCGGCCGGGACCGTGCTGTCCTATGCCGGCCGAGACGTCGTCGTCGAGGACGCCTCGACGGCCGACCCGAGCGGCCTCGACATCGCCGTCTTCTCCGCCGGCGCGACCACGTCGCGGGCGCAGGCGCCGCGGTTCGCCGCTGCAGGCGTGACCGTGGTGGACAACTCCTCGGCCTGGCGGATGG
>JAGQUE010000054.1 GCA_020438665.1 Nocardioidaceae bacterium
TCAACAAGGCCCACTCGGCCGCCTATGGACTCGTCTCCTACTGGACCGCCTACCTCAAGGCCAACTACCCGGCCGAATACATGGCCGCCCTGCTCACCTCGGTCAAGGACGACAAGGACAAGTCCGCGATCTATCTCAACGAGTGTCGCCGGATGAAGATCCAGGTGCTCCCGCCGGACGTCAACGAGTCCGAGGCGACCTTCACCCCCGTCGGCAACGACGTGCGGTTCGGACTGACCGCCGTCCGCAACGTGGGTGCCAACGTCGTGGCCGAGATCGTGGCCGCCCGCAAGGAGAAGGGCCGCTACACCGACTTCAACGACTTCCTCGAGAAGGTGCCCGCGCTGGTCTGCAACAAGCGCGTCATCGAGTCGCTGGTCAAGGCGGGCGCCTTCGACGAGATGAAGCACAAGCGCCGGGCGCTGGTGGCCGTCCACGAGACCGCGGTCGACCAATACGTCGACATCAAGCGCAACCAGGCGATCGGGCAGGACTCGCTGTTCGCCGGCCTGGACGACCTCGACGGCGGCAGCAATGCGTTCGGGGTGTCGGTGGCCATCCCCGACATCGACGAGTGGGACAAGATGACCCTGCTCGGCCACGAGCGCGACATGCTCGGTCTCTATGTGTCCGACCATCCGCTGCTGGGTCTCGAGCATGTGCTGTCGGCCGGGACCGACTGCACGATCGGCCAGCTCATGCTCGACGAGGATCGCCCCGACGGCTCCAACGTGACAGTCAGCGGCCTCATCACCGCCGTGCAGCGCAAGATCACCAAGCGTGGTGACGCCTGGGCGATGATCACCCTCGAGGACCTCGACGGCGCCATCGACGTGCTGCTGTTCCCCAGCGCCTACCAGCTGGCCTCGCCCTACCTCACCGAGGATGCCATCGTCACAGTCCGAGGCCGGCTCTCGCGAAGCAAGGACCAGCCCGAGCTCCACGGCCAGGAGGTCACGGTCCCCGACCTCAGCGAGGGTCCTTCGGGTCCGGTCGTGATCAGCCTGCCGTCGACCCGGTGCACCGCCCCCGTCATCGAGCAGCTGCGCGAGGTGCTGTCGACCCACCCCGGGCTGACCGAGGTGCGGCTGCGCCTGCTCGCCCGCAACGGCACCACGGTGATGCGCCTCGACGACCGGCTGCGTGTCGCCCCGAGTCCCGAGCTCTACGCCGACCTCAAGCAGCTGCTGGGGCCCGGATGCCTGGCCGGGTGAGGTCGGCCCCGCTGCGCGTCGTGGTCGTCGTCCTCGTCGTCGGTGGGCTCTTCACCGCGGGTGGGACCGTGGGCGGCTGGCTCTGGGAGCGGCATTGGGCTCCGGTGACCGGTGTCGCCTATCAGCATCAGTTCGTCCTGGTCGGCCAGGCGCCCGCCCGGGCGTTCTCGGCCACGAGTTCCTACCTCGTGCTGGCGCTCCTGCTGGGACTGGTGCTCGGGGTCAGTGTCGCCCTGGTGGTCCGGGGGCGCGAGTGGGCGACGCTCGTGACCGTGGTCGGCGCCTCGGCGTGGGCGGCCTGGCTGATGGCGGCCGTCGGGCACCGCCTCGGGCCCGCCGACCCGGCGGTGGCCGCGGCGGCGGCCGACGACTTCACCCGCATCCCACAGGACCTGACCGTGAGCGGGGTGAGCCCGTTCCTGGCGCTCCCGTTCGGCGCGATCCTGGGCCTGGCCGGTGGGTTCGTGCTGCTCACGATCTTCCCCCGGTTGCGCTCCGAACAACCCATCGACCTGGCTAGGCTGTCACCCGACACGACGCACTGACGCGAGCCGTCCCGGCCGCGCAGGATGGGGGAGCACCATGTCCAACGACTTTCCGTCCACCGGACCCACCGGCGGCCTCCCGGGCGGGCCCCAGGGACCGCCTCAGTCCTGGGGTACGCCTCCACCTGCCGGTGCGCCGATGCCGCCGCAGGGGCCAGCCCCCGAATACCTCACCCAGGGCGGTGGTGCGCCGCTCCCGCCGCCCTCCGCCGCACCGCGCCGAGGCAACGGCCGACGGATCGCGCTCATCGGTGGCGCCGTGGTCGGCCTCGGTGCGCTGGGCGCCGCCGCCACCTGGGCATTCGTGACGCTGTCCGGGGGCGGCCCCCAACCCGACGAGGCGCTGCCCGACACCACGCTGGCCTATCTGAGCGTCGACCTCGACCCATCGGCGAGCCAGAAGATCGAAGCCATCAAGATGCTCAAGAAGTTCCCCGGCTTCAACGACCAGGTCAAGATCGAGTCCGGTGACGACCTGCGCCGCACGGTGTTCGACGTCGCCCAGGACGCGTCGCCCTGCGCCAACCTCGACTATGACGAGGACATCGCCCCCTGGATCGGTGACCGCGCGGCCGTGGCCGCCGTGATGGTCGACGACAAGCCGACACCCGTGGTCGCGCTCCAGGTCACGGACGCCAAGGCAGCGGACGCCGGCCTCGCCAAGCTCGCCCACTGCAGTGCCACGGGAGACGCAGACGAGGCGGGGGAGACCACCGACCTCGGCTGGAACATCACCGGCGACTACGCCGTCCTCGCCGAGGACGACGCGACCGCGGACAGCGTGGCCAAGGCCGCGGCCGCCACCTCGCTGGCCGACGACCCCGCCTACACCCAGTGGACCGAGGCGGTCGGTGACCGCGGCATCATGTCCATGTATGCCTCCCCCCAGATCGGGGAGCTCGCCGCCAATGCGCTCGACGGCCTCGGCAACGACTTCGGGATGTCCGACGGCCTCGTCCCATCAGCCAGCGTCGAGCAGAGCAGCCTCCACGCCGACGACAGCACCGACGCGGCCACCGAGATGCTCAAGGACTTCAAAGGCATGGCGGCCACGCTGCGCTTCAGTGACGGGTCCCTGGAGATGGAGTGGGTCGGTGACCCCGGCAAGTCCTTCGAGCTCTATGGCAACGGGGCTGGAACCGACGTGATCAGCACGCTGCCTGCGGACACCGCGGCGGCGTTCGGCGTGCAGTTCGCCGACGGCTGGTTCACCACCTTCCTCGACCAGGTCGTGCCCCAGATGGGCGACGGCACCACCGTCGACGACGTCATGTCGCAGCTGGAGTCGGCCACCGGACTGGCGCTGCCCGAGGACATCGAGACCCTGACCGGTGACTCCATGGTGATGGCGCTGGGCAGTGACTTCGACGTCAACACCCTCGAACAGACCACCGACGGCAGCGGCGTGCCGGTCGGCATGAAGATCCACGGCGACCCGGCGGGAATCGAGTCGGTGCTCGACAAGCTGCGAGGTCAGCTGCCCACCGAGGCGGCCGACATCCTGACCAGCGACAGCGCGGGCGAGTTCGTCGCGATCGCGCCCGACGCCAGCTATCGCGCGGCGCTGCTGGAGGACGGCGGGCTCGGCGACACGGCGACGTTCAAGGAGATCCTTCCCAACGCGAACAAGGCGGTGGGGTTGCTCTATGTGGACTTCGACGCCAACGACTGGCTGGTCCAGCTCGCGGGCGACGACCAGGAGATCGCCGACAACCTCGAGCCGCTGTCCGGCCTCGGCTTGACCGCGTGGGTTGAGGGCGACGCCTCTCACGCCATGCTGCGGCTCACGACCGACTGAGCGCAACACCAGCCGATCTAGGGTCGGCCGATCGGGGCCACCACGGCTCCGGTCAGCCGGACCAGGTCGTCGGTCGCCAGCTCCACGTCGAGCCCACGGCGGCCGCCCGACACGAAGATCGTGGCCCACAGCAGTGCCGTCTCGTCCAGAGCGGTGGGGTGTTTCTTCTTCTGGCCGATCGGGGAGATCCCGCCCGCGACATAGCCGGTCGCGCGCTCGGCAGCGGCCACGTCCGCCATCGCCGCGCGCGCTCCGCCCAGGGCGCGGGCGAGCGCCTTGAGGTCCAGCTGCCCGGTGACAGGGACGACGCCGACGACCAGCCCCCCGTCGAGGTTGGCCAGCAGGGTCTTGAACACCCGGTCCGGCTCGACCCCGAGGGCCTGCGCCGCCTCGAGGCCGTAGGAGGCGGCCCGCGGGTCGTGGTCATAGGCGTGGAGCGAGAACGCCACCCCTGCGCGCGCGAGCGCGACGGTGGCCGGCGTACCGCCGCCCGACGCCGAGGACTTCTTGGCCATCCGCGCCGGGCCTAGTTGGGCGACCAGCGGGTCCGGGCCACGTCGGTGGCCGGGAGCGAGGGCAGCACGGCCATCGCGCGGATCTCGGCGCGAAGCAGGTCGGTCACCAGGGCCAGTCGCTCGGCGGCGCTGTCGGACTCCAGGAGCGTCTGGCGGTCGGGCAGCGGCAGTGGGGCCGCAGCCGCGAGGGTCCAGGACAGATAGGTGGGGTCCGAGGGCAGCTGCCCGGTGAACGGGTCGTCGCGGATCTGCGTGATCGCCGACCGGTAGGCCACGAAGGCGCTCACGGCCGCGGCGACCGTCGGGACCGGGATCTCCTCGTCGACCTCGGGCAGGTCTGCCACCTCACCGAGGGGGAAGTCGCCGGAGGTGTCCAGCTGGTTGAGCCTGATGCGGTCGCGGGCGACGACCTCGATGTCGTAGCTGCCATCGGCCGCCGCCGACACCTCGACGAGCTGGAGCCGGCAGCCGACCCGATAGAGGGACTGCGCCCCGTGGTCGCCGACCTCGTAGCCTTCGCGGATGCCGACCGTCCCGAGCAGCCGCTCGGCGGGGTCGGGCTGCTCGAGGAGCGCGGCGATGAGCGCGCGGTAGCGAGGCTCGAACACGTGCAGGGGGATGACGGCCCCGGGGAACAGCACGGTGTTCAGGGGGAACATCGGCAGCCGCGTCGTCACAGCAGTGACCCTATCCAGACCGGCCACGCTCCGGCGCCAGGCTCGGGCGCGTCCCACGAAGCAGCGGCACGCGCGGCAGCGGCCGCCGCCCCACCTAGAATCTGCGACATGATCCGACGCATCGACCTCCGTGGCGCGGCAGCGCCCGTCGACGACCGGCCTGTGGTCCCACGGGCCGACTTCGACGTGGAGGCCGCGCTGCATGCGGTCGGGCCGATCTGCGAGGCCGTGCGCACGCGCGGTGAGGAGGCGATCACGGAGCTCTCCGAGCGCTTCGACGGCATCGCGCCCCCGAGCCTGCGGGTGCCGTTCGGGGCGCTCGTGGACGCGCTCGCGGCGCTCGACCCCGCGGTCCGCGCCGGACTCGAGGAGTCGATCCGCCGGCTCCGGCTCACCTGTCAGGCAGAGCTCGAGGCCGACGTGACCACGACTGTGGCCCCGGGGGCGACCGTGACCCACCGCAAGGTCCCGGTCGACCGGGTCGGGCTCTATGTGCCCGGCGGGCTGGCTCCGCTGGTGTCCAGCGTCGTGATGAACGTCGTCCCCGCCCAGGTCGCCGGCGTCGGCTCGATCGCCTTGGCCAGCTCACCCCAGCGCGACAACGGCGGGCTGCCGGCGCCCACCATCCTGGCCGCCTGTGCCCTGCTCGGGGTCGAGGAGGTCTATGCGGTCGGTGGCGCCCAGGCGATCGCAATGTTCGCCTATGGCGCGGGGGAGTGCCGCCCGGTCAACCTCGTCACGGGCCCGGGCAACATCTATGTGGTGGCAGCCAAGCGGCTGCTGCGCGGCGTGGTCGGCATCGACTCCGAGGCCGG
>JAGQUE010000616.1 GCA_020438665.1 Nocardioidaceae bacterium
TTCACCGGCGCGCCGGTGAAACTGGCACTTCTCGATGGAAACTTCGCTCGAGAAGCGCCAGCTTCGGCCGAGGAGTCTGCCGGCCGAGCCGACGCCGTACGCCGCTCAGGGGCGCGCGATGCGGTCCAGGAACGTGTCGACCAGGGCATAGGCCCGCGCCCTCGACGCCGGGTCCTCGGCCACGGTGTCGGCGCGCATCTGGGCGGGGTCGAACCCGTGCTTGATCGCCTGGACGTCGCCGCCGTTGTCGAGCCAGCCGTGGAGCATCCCCGAGGTGAGCTCGGGGTGGAACTGGACGGCGAGGTTGCGGCGCAGCACATAGGCCTGGGACGACACGGCGTTGCGCGCGATCTCGCGGGCGCCGGGCGGCATGACCCAGCGGTCGAAGTGCCACTGGAACCACGGCCCGTGCGGCACCAGCTGTTCGTCGTCGGTCTCGATGGTGACCCACCCGACCTCAGGCTGGGGGGCGCGCTCGACCCGGCCGCCGTGGGCCTGAGAGAGGAGCTGGCCGCCGAAGCAGATGCCGAGGACGGGGACGCCGGACTCGTCCGCGTCGCGGAGCAGCTGGGCCTCGGGGACCACCCACGAGCCGATCAGGTCCTCGTCATAGACCGACCACGGCGAGCCCATCACCACGACCACGTCATAGCGGGTGACCTCGGGGAAGCGGGCGGGGACACCGGGGTGGTCGAAGTCGGCCTCCGGAACCACCTGATGCAGCTCGATGTCGATCATGCGCGCCTCCAGCCGGTCGCCGACCGGCCCGGGGGGTGAGACGTGGTCGTGCTGGATCACCAGTGCCCGCATGCAGTCTCCCTGTCGTTGCAGACGGCCGGGAGGGGCTCCCCCGGCCGTCAGGTGTCCAAAGCCGCCGGTGACACCTTGTCGCAGGCTCCGGCGGCCGTTTATCGTTCGGAGCCTAATGGTCGCGCGGGCTCCGCGCGACCATCTGACTAACCGGATGATCCTCGGATCCTGCCAGCGATGGAGCGCCCCCGATGAGCCAACCCACCGAAGTCAGCGAGTTCGAGGCCGACGTGCTCGTGTCCACGATCGCGCGGCCGGCCGACGACGTCGTCGAGCTCACCCTGCGGACCCAGGACGGCCGCCCGCTGCCACCGTGGACACCCGGTGCGCACATCGACCTCATGCTCGCCGACGGGCTGGTCCGGCAATACTCCCTCTGCGGCAGCCCCGGCGACCTCTCCTCCTATCGGGTCGCCGTCCTGCTCGCCCCGGGCAGCCGCGGCGGATCCCAGACGGTGCACGCGCTCGCCGAGGGCCAGACGCTCCGCATCCGCGGCCCCCGCAACAACTTCCAGCTCGTCAGCTCGCGGCGCTACGTCTTCATCGGCGGCGGCATCGGGATCACCCCGATGCTGCCGATGATCGAGGCGGCCGACACCGCCGGCGCCGACTGGCACCTCTACTACGGCGGTCGCACCCGGTCGTCGATGGCCTACACCGACCAGCTGGCGTCGTACGGCGAGCGCGTGACGCTCGTGCCCCAGGACGAGGCCGGACTGCTCGACATCGCCGGCATCCTGGCCTCGCCCGACCCGGGCACCCTGATCTATTGCTGTGGCCCCGAGCCGCTCCTCGCGGTCGTCGAGAAGGAGGCGGCGCCGTGGCCACACGGCGCCCTGCACCTCGAGCGGTTCGCGGCCAAGGAGATCGAGAAGGAGGGGGACGACACGGCGTTCGACATCGTCCTCCAGCGCTCGGGGCTCACGGTGACCGTGCCGGCGGACCAGACCGTGTTCACCGCGATGCGGGAGGCCGGCGTGGCCGTCCTCGGGTCGTGCCTCGAAGGCATCTGCGGCACCTGCGAGACCGGCGTCCTCGAGGGCGAGGTCGACCACCGCGACTCCGTCCTCGACGCCGACGAACAAGAAGCCAACGACTGCATGATGGTGTGCGTGTCGCGAGCCCGCACCGCCCGCCTGGTCCTGGACGCGTGAAGGAGCGATGAGGATGACAGCCACCGATGCAACCCGCCGTTGCCCCGACGTCCCCCACGCCGCCTGGTATGCCGCCGGCACCTCCGAGGAGGTGGGCCGCACGCCGCTGGCCCGTCGAGTGCTCGGCACCCCCGTCGTGCTCTATCGCACGGCCGGCGGCGACGTCGTCGCCTTGGAGGACCGCTGTGCGCACCGCCCGGTCCCGCTGAGCGGCGGGTACCTCGAGGGCGACGACATCGTGGCCGCCTACTCGGGCTTCCGTTATGCGCCGGACGGCCGCTGCGTCGGCGTCCCGACCCAGCCCAACGTGCCGTTCGGCACCGCCGTGCGCGCGTTCCCCGTCCACGACGACGGCTCGTTCGTCTGGATCTGGACCGGTGACCCGCGCCTGGCCAAGCTGCGTCCCGCGCCCGACACCTCGTGGCTGCGGGACCCCGCCTGGTCGACGTTCGGCGACGCCTGGGAGACCCGGGCCGCCGTCCAGCTGCTGATCGACAACTTCTCCGACATCACCCACGTCGTCCACGTCGACCCCGACATCGCGCCGCCCGCCCTGGGCTCGGGTCCGACGCCGCCGCTGCGGGTGACGGTCAGCGAGACCACGATGCGCTTCAGCCGCGACTTCCCGCCCGCGCCGCTGGCCTCCTGGCACGCCATGGTGGCCGGGGTCAGTGCCGACGAGGCGTTCGCCCAGCGCGAGGAGGGCGAGTTCGTCTCCCCAGGACTGTGGGTCGACCGCTGGCACGTCGACGCCGGAGGCCGGCCGACGCGCACCTTCGTCTTCACCCACACCCTCACGCCGGTCGACGAGACGACGACCCGCCACGTCTGGCGCGTCAGCCGCGACTTCGCCCCGGGCGGCGCCGCCACCGGCACACTGGCACCCGTCTTCGGTCGCTACTACCGCCGGGTGCAGTCGGCGCTGGAGGCGATGCAGCAGGTGATCACCGTCGACGGTCCCCGGCCGACGGTCAGCGTCGCCGCCGACGCCGCCGCGACCGCCGTACGGCGGATCCTCGAGCGTCTCGTCGCCGACGAGACCGGGGTCCGCTGAGGGGCGTCGCCACGCCCAGAGCCGCCTGCGGGAGCACGCCTACACCGCTCAGGGGGCGTACTTCTCGCTCGAAACTGGCACTTCTCGGCTGAAGTTGCCGTCGAGAAGTGCCAGTTTCACCGGCTCGCCGGTGAAACTGGCACCCTGGTCACCCGATCACACAGGGCTGATGGTGACGGGGAACGCCTTGATCCCGTTGACGAAGTTGGAGCGCACCCGGCGGACCTCCCCGTCGAAGTCGATCTCCTTCAGGCGCGGCAGCAGCTCTTCGAACATGAGCCGGATCTCCATGCGGGCCAGGTTGTTGCCCAGGCACAGGTGGGGCGAGCCCTTGCCGAAGGTCATGTGGTCGACGTTCTTGCGGGTGACATCCAGGGTGTAGGGGTTCTCGAACACCTCGTCGTCACGGTTGCCCGACCCGAACCACATGACGACCTTGTCGCCTTCCTTGATCTGCTTGCCACCGAGCTCGATGTCCCGGGTCGCGGTGCGGCGGAAGTGGTAGACCGGCGAGGCCCAGCGCAGCAGCTCCTCGACGGCCTCGGGGATGAGGTCGGGGTTCTCCTTGAGGATCCGCATCTGGTCGGGGTTCTCGATGAGGCCCACCATCGCGTTGGAGATCGAGTGGCGCGTCGTCTCGTTGCCGGCGATGACCAACAGCGAGAAGTAGTTGTTGAAGTCCTGCTGGGACAGCGGCACGCCGTCGTCGGGCATCCGGTTGGCGAGGATCGACACCAGGTCGGTCCCGTCGCCGCCGACGCGCTCGTCCTTGAGGGCGTTGCCGTAGTCCCAGACCTCCTGGACCGTCGGCGAGCGGAAGGGCAGGTGGCGGTACTCGTCGGACTCCTGGAGGTCGGCGCGCACCTTGGCATAGTCGGGGTCGGTGTTGGCGACCAGCTCGTTGCCCCAGGCGATCAGCTGGGCGGTGTCGCCCTGGGGTACGTCGAGCAGCCGCGCGAGCACGTTGATCGGGAAGTCGGCGGAGATCTTCTTGACGAAGTCGATCGAGCCGCCGTTGTCGGCGGCCGCCGCGAAGGCGTCGTCGACGGTCTTCTTGGTGAGCTCGCGCAGGAAGCCCTCATAGTTCTTCATCAGGTTGCGGGGCGTGAACTCGCGCTGGACCAGCCGCCGCATGGCCGCGTGGCGGGTGCCGTCGGTCTCGAGCAGCGACCGGCGGAAGTCCATGAGGTCGTCGTCGACCTCCTCGATGTTGACGAACTTGGAGGAGGTGAACGACTCGGGGTCGCGGTCGACGGCCCAGATGTCGTTGTACTTCGTGACGGCCCAGAAGCCGGCGTTGTCGCCGGGCTCGGGGTTCCAGTGCACCGGGTCCTCGGCGCGCAGCGTGTCGAGCATGGCGAAGCCGCGCAGGTTGGCGAAGCCGTCGATGTCGGAGAGGTCGACCTCTTCCAGGGGGACGGGCTCGTGACGTGGCATGGGGCGCTCCTTCATCAGTGGGTGGGGCGGTCGCGGTGGTCGCGGGCGCGCGACCACCGTCGGGTGTCAGGCTCGGGAGTGATCACAGGTGGTAGGTGTACTCGTGGAACTCCCAGTCGGTGATCCAGGTGTGGAAGCGCTCGATCTCGTCGCGCTTGTAGGTCAAGAAGGCCTTGACGAACGGCTCACCGAGGGACTCGCAGAACTCCTCGTCCCCCTCGAGCGCATCGAGCGCGGCCTCGAGGGTCCCGGGGAGCTTGTCGGCCTTGGTGACGTCATAGCCATAGCCCACCAGTGGCTCCGGCGGCTCGGCCTCCTCCTTGATGCCGAGCAGCGCCGCGGCCAGCATGCCGGCGATGGCGAGGTAGGAGTTGGCGCTCGCGTCGCCGAGCCGCAGCTCCATGCGGGCGGCGGAGCCGCGCTCCGGAGGGATCCGGACCATCGCGGACCGGTTGTCCATCCCCCAGTCCATCAGCCACGGGGCCAGCGTGTCGGGCCCGAACCGCTTGTAGGAGTTGATGGTCGGGTTGCACACCGCGGCGAGCGCGGGGGCGTGCTTGAGGATGCCGGCGACCGCGTGGCGTGCGACGGCGGACAGGCCGTGCTCGTTGCTCGGGTCGTCGAACAGCGGCGTCGACTGGTCGGGCGACCAGAGCGAGAAGTGGAGGTGGTAGCCCGAGCCGCCCTCGTCGTTGAAGGGCTTGGGCATGAACGTCGCGAGCCGGCCCTGCATGAGCGCCATCTCCTTGACCGCGGCCTTGAACCGGTGGGCGCGGTCGGCGGCGTCGAGCGCCTCGCCGTGCCACAGGTTGATCTCGAACTGGCCGGAGGAGAACTCGTGGTTGGCCGCGACGACCTCGAGGCCGTATTCGCCGAGCCGGCGCAGCGAGTTGAGCAGGACGTTCTCGGGATCGCCCTTGCGGCCGGAGACATAGACGTTGCCGGTGCCCTCGCCGTAGCGCTGCCAGCCCGAGGGCGACTTGTCGGACTCCTCGAGGACATAGAACTCCAGCTCGGGCCCGACCATCGGCAGCATGCCGATCTCGGCGTACTCGGCGATGACCTTCTTGAGGACGGCCCGGGGGCTGTCGAGGGCGGGGGTGCCGTCGGCGTTGTAGAGGTCGGCGATGCAGTGGGCCACGCCCGGCTCCCACGGGACGGGGAGCAGCGTGTCGACGTCGGGGAAGGCCAGGATGTCGGGAAGGCCGTCGGACAGCCCGCCGTCGATGTCGACCACGCCGCCGCGCGGCGTCGTACCGAAGACCGAGCGGCAGAACGCCACCCCGCTCCCCACCGTGCGCGGGAACCGGTTCACCAGGACGTCGCGGCTGCGGTCGGTGCCGATGATGTCGGCATAGCCGAGGCGCACCACGTCGATGCCCTGCTCGGTGAGACGGTCGGCGGCGGGCTGCAGCCCGGATACGTCGAAGTGCGCCATGGGCGAGGAGTCCTTCCGGATGGAGGCAAGGTAAGGCGTTGATAACGTCGAGACGTCGTTTGGGTCCGAACAGTACCGACGGGACCGGGGGTGGGCAAGAGGTTCCGCACCCAGGGAACGGGGGCTATCGTACGGACCCGAACGTCTCACGACGGGTCGCCCAGCCGGCCCTCCGACCGACCATGAGGAGCACCCCCATGACCGACCAGAAGGGCTTCTTCTTCCCGCGTACGGCGTCCGGGCAGGCCTCCCTGATCCCCTCGCCGCCGTGGTACTACTCCGGCGACCTGCTGACGGTCGAATACCGCACCGACCCCGCCCGGGTGGCCGAGCTGCTGCCCGCTCCCCTCGAGCTGGCGCCGGAGGACCCCGGCGCCGTCGCCCTGATCTGGGCCGACTGGCAGTCGTGCTCCTCGACCCGCGAGGAGCTCCTCGACCCGGTGCGGTCGCAGTACAAGGAGGCGTTCGTCGTCGTCCGCTGCTCCTTCCAGGGCGAGACCTACTCCCGCTGCGTCTATATCTGGGTCGACAAGGACTTCGCCATCGCCCGCGGCATGCACCAGGGCTATCCCAAGAAGCTCGGCACGATGTGGCAGACCCGGCCGCACGCCTTCCCCCACGCCTCGCCGGTGATCGGCCCCGGCGGTCAGTTCGGAGCCACCCTCGCCGCCGGCGACCGGCGACTGGCCGACGCCGTACTCACCCTGCGCGAGGAGTCCGACACCAACGGCTTCGTCAACGGTCACCCGATGGCCCACCACCGCATCTATCCCGACATCGCCGGCCACGGCGACGCCTACTCCGAGCTGATCCGCTCCGGCGGCGCCGAGTTCGAGGGCGGCCAGTCGTGGCGGGGCGACGTCGAGGTCAACCTCTATGACTCCCCCACCGAGGAGCTGTCACGGCTGACCGTCGACGAGGTCATCGGCGGCTACTACCGCCAGGTCGGCGTGGTCTGGGACGGCGGCACCTCGCTCGCCCGTCTCGTCTGAGGGCGCTCGTCGAAGAGAACCGCGCCCGGGGCCGCGGACCCGGCAGGACCGCCGGCCCGGCGTCAGCGTCGGTACGACGCCGCCGCCGTGCGCAGCCGCCAGCTGACCAGCGCCAGGTCGACCGCCGTACGCCGCCGCCGGTCACCCAGGTCGACGCCCGCAAGGGTCTGTCCGATCCGCTCCAGGCGGGCATAGAGGGTCTGCCTGCGGATGCCCAGCGCGGCGGCGGCTGCGGTCTTGGAGAGTCCGGCGTCGAGATAGGCGTCGAGGGTGGGCACCAGCTCCGACCCGGTGCGGGCGTCGAGCTCGAGCAGCGGCCCGAGCTGGTCGTTGACGAACTGCTCGAGCTCGAGGTCGCTGACGACTGAGGAGAGCAGCCGGTAGACGCCCAGGTCGTTGGAGAGCACGACCTGGCTCTCGATCACCAGCGTGTTGGCCATCCGGGCCGCCTCCCGGGCGGCGGGCAGCGAGCGTGCCAGCCCGGCCGCGTCGCCGACCAGTGGACCGGCGACCAGCCGGACGACCCGGCCGCCGACGGTCGAGGCGAGCTCCGCGGTGAGCGACTCCGCGGCCTGGTCGAGCCGGGCGCGGAGCAGTGCCGGCCTCGTCGACACCGCGGCCAGGACCTCGCCGTCCACCGCGCCGATGAGGCAGGACCCGAACGCCCTACGCAGCGCGGTGGTCGCCGCCCGCACGCCCGTCGAGGCCGAGCCGGTCGTCTCGACGACCAGGCCGAGTGCCCGTTCGTCGGTATGGACCGTGAAGCCGACCGACCGCGCCCGCGCGGCGATGTCGGCGGAGGTGACGTAGTAGGACTCGTCGGCGAGGTCGTGGAGCAGGTCCGCCGCGGCCGAGCCGCGATGGCCCGCCCGTCGGCGCTCGGCGGCCAGGCACACGGCCAGCGACGAGGCACACAGCTCGACCAGCCGGCGACGATCCGGCTCGGTGGCGACCGCCAGGTGCATCCGGGGGCTCCCGGCGACCTCCACGGTGACCGAGCCGTCGGGGTCCACGTCGGCGCCGACCGCGAGCTCGCCCTGCTCGTCATAGAGGCCCACCGGCGCCTCGCACAACGCCTCGACCAGGGCCACCATGTCGGACACGCCCGACTCCGCCAGGATCGCTCGATGCAGCTCCACGGTCGCTCGGTCGGTGTAGCGCAACCGACGCAGCTCGTCGTCGAGCAGCAGTGGGTGGACGGTCTCGGTGATCTGGATGAACGGCACCACGCCGTGCAGGACGACCAGCGGCAGGCCCGACTCCTCGGCCGCCGCCACCACCGCAGCGGGGGGATCGGGGAAGGTGCGCCCGAGCTCGAGGACGAGGGCGGCCACCCCGCGGCGGGCCAGACCCCGCACGTAGTCGCCCATCGCGTCAGGGGTGTGTCCGACCAGCCCGAGCCCGGTCGTCAGCAGCACCTCCCCGCCGCTGAGCAGCGGGGCGATCTCGTAGATCTCCGAGGTGTGCACCCAGCGCACCCGCCGGCGGTCCAGGTCCGCCCCCCGCAGCACCTCGGCACGCGCCGCCTGCATCACCGGGAGCGCCAGCAGGTCGGCGACGGACAAGGCCATGCCGGCATCCTCCGCCGGACCGCACATCCTGTCCATCCGTGGCCGACAGAGTTGGACGGATCGTCTCTGGTCGCGACGACGCCAACGGGGCTTGACTGGCACCTAAGAACCCCGCCGGCCCTGGAGGCCCCATGCGCACATCCACCATCGCCCAGGGCTCGCACCGAGCCCCCCGCCCGCGCCGCGCGACGAGCCTGCTCGTGGTCGTCACCCTCGCCTTCCTCTGGATCCTGACCGCCTGTGGCGGCACGACCGGCGACGAGTCCACCGGCAGTCAGTCGGGCGACTCGTCTGCCCCCCTCGTCTACGGCGTCTTCGCCACCCCCTTGGAGGAGCCGTGGGACGGCGCGATCCACGCCGCGCTGACCTCGGCCGCCGA
>JAGQUE010000055.1 GCA_020438665.1 Nocardioidaceae bacterium
AAGTCGGGGTCGGTCATGATCGTGGCCGGGTTGGAGTTGGCCAGGATCACCCGGTAGCCCTCCAGGCTCAGCACGCGGCAGGCCTGGGTGCCGTAGTAGTCGAACTCGCAGGCCTGGCCGATCACGATCGGGCCGGACCCGATCACCATCACGCTCTGGATGTCGCTGCGCTTGGGCATCAGGCCCCCTTCCCCTCGTCGCCGGCCATCAGGTCGCAGAACCGGTCGAAGAGGTAGGCGGCGTCGTGGGGACCCGCGGCGGCCTCGGGGTGGTATTGCACGGAGAACGCCGTGAGCCGGCCGTCGTCGGCGCGCAGCTCGAGACCCTCGACGACATCGTCGTTGAGGTTGACGTGGGAGACATGGGCCCGACCGAAGGGCGTGTCGACCGGCTGGTCGAGCCCGACGCCGTCCGGCCAGCCGACAGCGAAGCCGTGGTTGTGGGCGGTGACCTCGACCTTGCCGGTGGTCTTGTCCATGACCGGCTGGTTGATGCCCCGGTGGCCATATTTGAGCTTGTAGGTGCCGAGCCCGAGCGCGCGGCCGAAGAGCTGGTTGCCGAAACAGATGCCGAAGTAGGGCAGGCCGCGCTCCAGCGCGCTGCGCAGCAGCTCGATCTGGCCGGTCGTCGCCGCCGGGTCGCCCGGGCCGTTGGAGAAGAACAGCCCGTCAGGGCCGACGGCGAGCACGTCGTCGATCGACGACGTCGCCGGCAGCACGTGGACCTCGATGCCACGCTCGGACATCATCCGCGGGGTGTTGGACTTGATGCCGAGGTCGAGGGCCGCCACGGTGAAGCGCTTCTCGCCCAGGGCACTGACGACATAGGGCTGGGTGGTGGACACCTCGTCGGACAGGTTGCAGCCGGCCATCTCGGCGGACTCGCGCACCCGGCCCAGCAGGGCGTCGGCGCTGGTCCCGGTCGAGGAGATCCCGACGCGCATCGCGCCGCGCTCGCGGAGGTGGCGGGTCAGCGCGCGGGTATCGATGCCGGAGATGCCGACGACACCCTGGTCACGCAGCTGGTCGTCGAGCGTGCGGCGGGCGCGCCAGCTGGACGACACCCGGGCGGGGTCGCGCACGACATAGCCGGCGACCCAGATCCTGGCGGACTCGGGGTCGTCGTCGTTCATCCCCGTGTTGCCGATGTGGGGGGACGTCATGACGACGACCTGGCGGTGGTAGGACGGGTCGGTCAGGGTCTCCTGATAGCCGGTCATCCCGGTTGCGAAGACGGCCTCGCCGAAGGTCTCGCCCTCCGCGCCGTAGGCCTCACCACGAAACGTGCGCCCGTCCTCGAGGACGAGCAGGGCCGGCTTGCGACCCAGGGCATGCGCGGGCACGCCGTACCTCCTTCTCCGCCTCACGGGACGGATCGTTAAAGGATGTTCGAGCTGGGGCCGACCCTATCAGCGGGCCGCAGGGCCGCTCACCCGGCTCGCTGGTCGGACGCCTCGACCGGCTCGCCCTCGTGCTGGTGGATCTCCTCGAAGAAGGCCAGCTTCCACAGGCCGACCACGATGGCACCCAGCGACACCAGCTCGGCCACGAGCGCCAGCGGCGTGTGTCGCGGCACCTCCTGGAAGACGACATAGCCGAACACCAGGGCCAGCAGGACGTCGACGATGTTGAGCACCGGCATCGAGGCCGACAGCCGCGCCTCGTGATAGGCGAGCTGGTTGGTCGCGACCCCGCTGAGGCCGACGACGACCAGGGCATAGGTGGCCCATGAGGTCGCCATCCCCGAGAGCCCGCCGTTGGCGAGGTCGTGGACGGTGACCTTGAGGGTGACCGCGACCAGCCCGAAGAGCAGGCCGGCGGCCGCGCCGAGCGTGAACGCCTTGTACTGACCGTTGGTGATCCGGCGGGAGGCGAAGATCCCGACATAGGCGACGAGCGCCACGATCGCGGTGAGCGTGACCAGGAGCTTCTCCCGGGAGGCCACCTGGCTCTCCTGGGGCGCCGAGGCGACCAGGAAGATCGCCAGCCCGACCGCGGTCACGACCACCCACTGCATCTCGGCCCACGGCGGCAGGGTCCGGCTGATGGCCGCCCGGATCGGGACGGCGAACACGATCCCGGTGATGACGATCGGCTGCACCAGCGCGAGCGGGCCATAGTGGAGCGCGGCGGCATGGAACGCCACCGTGACCAGGCCCAGCGCCTGGCCGACGAGCCACCAGGGCCGGCCGGCGAGGTGCTTCATCAGTCCGAGCACGCCACGGCCCCGCGGGGCGTTCTCCGCCGCGTGGTGCTGCACCGACGTGGACAGGCCGGCGGCGGCGGCGCTGCCCAGCGCCAGGACGATGGCCAGCCAGGTCACGCGCTCACTGTAGGTGCCGCACGCACGCCGGGTGGAGACCCGCGCCGGTGATAGGTTCCGAGGGTGCCGCCGGAGGAGAGGAAGTCGACGCATGTCGCCTTCCTCGGATGCGGGTTCATCACCACCGTGCACAGCCGCCATCTCACGGCGCTGCCCGGCGTACGCCGCAGCTATGCCAGCCGCGACCTGGCCAAGGCCGAGTCGTTCCGGTCCCGTTTCGACGGCGCCCGCGCGTTCGGCTCCTATGAGGCGGCGATCGGCGATCCCGACGTCGACGCGGTGGTCGTGGCGGTGCCGCCGGCGTTCCACCTCGACCTGACGCTGGCCGCCCTGGCCGCGGGCAAGCACGTGCTGGTGGAGAAGCCGGCCTTCCCCGCAGCCGCCGACTTCGAGACCGTCCGCCAGGCGCGCGACGCCGCCGGGACCGTGGTCCTGGTCGGGGAGAACGACCACTACAAGCCGCTCGCCGTGACCCTGCGCGGCCTGCTCGCCGACGGTGTCATCGGCGACCTCGTCATGGCCCACTTCACGACCGTCGCCGACAAGCCCAAGACCGCCGACGACTGGCGCAACGACGAGGCGATGGCCGGGGGTGACGCGTTCTTCGAGGAGGGCATCCACTGGCTCCACCTCGCGGGGAGTCTGGGCCCGCGGATCACCGAGATCCACGGGTTCCGTCCCGCGCCGGCGACCGCGCCGGCCACCGGCGACCGTCGCGCCCGCAGCATGCTCGTCGCGTTCGCCTATGACAACGGGGCGACCGGGGCGCTGTTCTACTCCCGCGAGATCCCGTCCCTGCTGCGCGGCCTGCGGACCTCCAAGCTCTATGGCCGCGAGGGCGTCATCACCTTCGAGTCCAACGGCGCGGCCGTGCTGGTGCGCGGCCGCGGCCTGCCCCGGGTGGTGCTGCCCGGAGTGCGTGACATCCGCGGCTATCAGGCGATGTATGCCGACTTCGTCGCCGCGATCCGGTCCGGCGGCACCCCCGAGATGAGCCTCGAGCGGGCGCTGGAGGACCATCTCCTGATGGAGCAGGTGCGTGGTGACTGAGACCGTGGTGGACGTCGTCGTCGTCGGCAGTGGTGCGGGCGGCGGCACCCTCGCGCGCGCCCTGGCCGGGTCCGACGTCTCGGTGCTGGTCGTCGAGCGCGGCGGCTGGCTGCCCCAGGAGAAGCAGAACTGGGACCCGACCGAGGTGTGGCGCAAGCAGCGCTACCGCGAGAGCGAGACCTGGATCAACCGCCGCGGCGAGGACTTCCAGCCCTTCATGCACTACCTCGTCGGCGGCAACACCAAGTTCTGGGGCGCTGTGCTCTATCGGCTGCGCGAGGAGGACTTCTCCGAGGTCGCCCACGTCGACGGGGTCTCCCCCGCCTGGCCGATCGACTACCACGCGCTGGCGCCCTACTACGACCGCGCCGAGGAGATCTATCAGGTCCACGGCGAGGTCGGCAGCGACCCGACCGACCCCGACCGCAAGCCGTTCCCCTTCCCGGCGGTGCCCCACGAGCCACCGATCCAGGCGGTCGTCGACCAGCTGCGCGAGGAGGGCGTGACCCCCTCCTACCTCCCCCTCGGCCTGATCAACCCGGGCGAGGCCGGCGGCTGCATCCTGTGCAACACCTGCAACTCCTTCCCGTGCCTCGTGCGTGGCAAGGCCGACGCCGACACCGTCGCGATCACGCCGGCACTGGAGGCCGACAACATCACGCTGTGGACCCACAGTCGGGTCGAGTCGGTCCTCACCGACGGTTCGGGGCGACGGGCGACCGGCGTCGTCGTACGCCGCGATGGTGGGCTGGTGACCGTCCGCGCCGACGTGGTCGTGCTGTCGGCCGGCGCCGTCAACTCCGCCGCCCTGCTGCTGCGCAGCGCCACGACCGAGCATCCCGAGGGGCTCGGCAACAGCTCCGGACTCGTCGGCCGGCGCTTCATGGCCCACCACGCGACGATGATGGAGGCGTTCCACCCGTTCCGGGTCAACGAGACCGTCTTCCAGAAGACCGTCGGGATCAACGACTTCTATCGCCCGACCAAGCGCCGGTCCTATCCGCTCGGCAACATCCAGTCCCAGGGCCGCGCCCACGCGCCCATCGTCAAGGCGGCGGCGCCCTATGCGCCGCTCAAGCTCGCCGATGCGTTCGTACGACGAGGCGTCGACTGGCTGGCGATGACCGAGGACCTGCCCGACCCCGCCAACCGCGTGACCGTGACCCGGGAGGGCCGGATCCGGCTCGACTACCAAGGCAACAGCATGGGCCCCCACACCGAGCTCGTCCGCGAGTCGGTGCGGCTGTTCAAGCGGCTGGGCTACTGGAAGGTCATCACCCACATGTTCAAGAACGAGAACACCACCCACCAGTGCGGGACCGCCGTCTTCGGCGACGACCCCCGCACCTCGGTGCTCGACCCGTTCTGCCGCACCCACGACCTCGACAACCTCTATGTCGTCGACGCGTCGTTCTTCCCCTCCTCAGCCGCCGTCAACCCGGGCCTCACGGTGATCGCGCAGGCCCTGCGGGTCGCCGACCACCTGCAGGCCCGCTTCGGGTGGGACCGACCGGCCGCCGACCCGACTGACACCTCCCAGGGAGACCTCACATGAAGGCCGTCTCGTTCAGCCACGTCGCGCTCACCGTCGCCGACTTCAACCGCTCGATCCGGTTCTATGACGAGGTCTTCGGCGCCACGCTCGTGGGCGTGACGACCGAGCACCCCCGGGAGCGCCTGCAAGGCTTCTTCGGAGTCGACGACCCCGACCCGTCGCTCAAGATCGGCTGGATCCGCTTCCCCGGCGGGGCCGTCGCCGAGCTGTTCGAGTTCACCCCCGGCCTGCCCGCCGAGGAGGTTGTCTGGAACCGCCAGGGCATCACCCACTTCTCCCTCAACGTCCGCGGCACCGACCGGTGGCACGTCCGGTGCCTCGAGCAGGGCGTCGAGATCGTCGCGCCACCGCTCCAGTCGCCCAAGGGCCACACGTTCTTCTTCGTCAAGGACCCCGACGGCAACCTGATCGAGCTGATCGACAACAAGCACATGCGGCCGATCCTGAAGTGGCTCGGCCCTCTCGGCGGCTGGATCTTCCGCCGCACGATGTACAAGCGCTGGTACCAGTAGGTCGCCCAACCCGCCTGACGTCAGCCCAGCCGCAGCTCGGCGCCCGACCAGCGGCGGCGCAGCCACCGGTCGTGCGTGGCGACGACGACGGTGCCGGCGCTGCGCTGGAGCGCCTCCTCGAGCTCCCCGGCGAGCGCGAGGCTGAGGTGGTTGGTCGGCTCGTCCAGCACGAGCAGGTCCGGCCCCTCCGCGATGGCGATGGCCAGGGCGAGTCGCCGCCGCTGACCGACCGAGAGCAGTCCGACGGGTTTGCGCAGGTCGCGAGGGTGGAGCAGCCCCAGGGCGCGCAACGGGCGGTCACGGGCGAGGTCGTCGCCGACGCCGGCGGCGTACGACGCCTCCGCGGACCGTGACGGGTCGGCGAAGACGGCGTCCTGCTCGAGCTCGGCGACCCGGCGGGCGGCCACCTGCACGGTGCCGTTCCAGCCGCGCAGACGCCCCGACAGCACCCCGAGCAGCGTCGACTTGCCCGACCCGTTGGCCCCGCTGACGAGCAGGTGCTCGCCCCCGTGGACGTCCAGCCGGCCGAGCGACAGCCGTCCGGGCATCGTGAGGTCCCGGACGAGGGCGACCCGTCCACCGGCGCCACCGCTGGCCAGCTCGCCGCCGAACACCAGCGGAGCGGGCGGCTTGCGCAGCTGGCCGCGCTCGGCCTCCTCGAGCCGCCGCTGCGCATCCTTCTTGCGCCGGGCCAGGGTCTTGTCGACCGCAGCCCCTTTGGCGACATAGATGAACTTGTCGTTGTCCCGCGGACCCCGGTTGTGCGCGATCGCGGACGTGCCGAGCCGGGTGGCGGCGCGGAGGTCGGCGATCCGGTCCTGTTGCTCGGCCCAGGCGTCCTCCCAGCGACGCCGCGCGGCGGCCCGGTGCGCCTCATAGGCCGTCCAGCCGCCGCCGAAGCGGCGACCGCCCCGACCGTCGGTCCCCAGCTCGGAGGGATCCAGGTCGACCAGGTCGGTGCAGACCTCGTCGAGGAGCACGCGGTCGTGGCTGGCCAACAGCACCACACCGGGGAGGTCGAGCAGGAACGCCGCCAGGACCTCGATGGCGTCGTCGTCGAGGTGGTTGGTCGGCTCGTCGAGCAGCAGCGCCGTGGGACGGGTCGTCATCAGCGTCGCGAGCGCGAGCCGGGTCCGCTGACCTCCCGAGAGTGTGCCGACCGGTCGCTCCGGGTCCAGGGAGCCGAGCCCGAGTCGCTCGGCAGCGAGCACGGCCCGCCGGTCGGCGTCCCACGCGTCGTGGGCGGTGGCCCGGTCGAGCGCCATCGCATAGGCGTCGTGACTCTCGTCGCGGTGGAGGTCCTGGGCCCAGCGCTCGACCTCGACCACGAGCTGCCGCAGCGGCATCAGCGCGGTCGCCAGGACCGTTGCGACCGTGTCACCGTCGGAGAACGGTGGCTCCTGGCTCAGCAGGACGACGTCGTCGGGGGCCGAGATCGAGCCGGTGAGCCGCGCGTGGCGCGGCAGCGTGCCGGCGACGGCCCGCAGGACCGTGGACTTGCCGGCGCCGTTCTCACCGATCAGCCCGATCCGGCGGCCGGGCTGCGCGACGAGGTCGAAGCCGGTGACCACGGTGCGGTCACGGAACGCGACGGCCAGGTCACGGAGCACGACGGGAGCGAGGGCGTCGGAGACACCGAAGGACGGACGAGACATGCGCGGACCCCCAGGGTGGGCGGGACGGCCGCCCGTGGGTGGAGACCCACCGGGCACACGGCCGCGGGCGTGGGTCAGGTCAGCGCTCGGTCCACATAACGCCACCCAGCCTACGGACCGCTCCCCGCCCCGTCACCCGGATTTCCCGGGCCGCGCCGGGGTTGCCTCGTCGAGGTCAGCAGATCTTGCCGTCGAGGACGGTCGGGCGTCCCTTGAGGAAGGTGGCGACGACCCGGCCGGGCAGCTCCATCCCGGCGTACGGCGTGTTGCGCGACAGCGAGGCCAGCCCGGCGGGGTCGACGACCCGGGTCACCGCGGCGTCATAGAGGACGACGTTGGCGGGCTCACCCACCTCGAGCGGGCGACCGTGGTCGGTGAGCCGGCCGATCCGCGCGGGCGCATAGGACATCCGCTCCGCCACACCGGCCCAGTCGAGCAGCCCGCGATCGACCAGGGTCGACTGCACGATGGACAGCGCGGTCTCGAGGCCGAGCATGCCGAACGCCGCAGCGGCCCACTCGCAGTCCTTGTCCTCCAACGGGTGGGGCGCGTGGTCGGTGGCGATGATGTCGATCGTGCCGTCGGCCACGGCGGCCCGCAGCGCCTCGGCGTCGGCGAGCGTCCGCAGCGGCGGGTTGACCTTG
>JAGQUE010000617.1 GCA_020438665.1 Nocardioidaceae bacterium
AGCACGTCCTCGACGAAGCCGTGCAACGCCTTCTTGGGACCGACCTCGACGAAGACGCGCGCGCCGGCGTCATAGAGGGTGTTGAGGCCACGCACGAACTGCACCGGCGACGCGACCTGCTTGCCGAGGTAGTCGAGCATCGTGTCGGTCGTCGCGTCGGCCGGATAGAACTCGCCCGTCACATTGGCCACGCACGGAACCTTCGGCCCCCGCACGTCGAGTCGGCGCAGCGCGCTCACGAGCGGGACGGAGGCCGGCGCCACGATGGAGGTGTGGAAGGCGTGGCTGACGGGGATCCGGACGGCGTTGATCCCGGCCGCGTTGAAGGTCGCCACGACCGTCTCGACGGCGGCGGTGGCCCCGCCGATGACGGCCTGGGAGTTGGAGTTGATGTTGGCGATGACGACATAGCCGTCGGCCTCGCCCACGATCCGCTCGATCTCGGGCAGCGGGCCGAAGACCGCCGCCATGGCGCCGTTGTCCTCGACCGTCAGGCTCGCCATCTCGTGGCCGCGGGCCGACACGGCCTCGAGCGCGGACTCGAAGGTCAGCGACCCGGCGGCGACGAGGGCGCCGTACTCACCGAGGCTGTGACCCATCACCATGTCGGGCGCGATGCCGTAGGCGGAGAGCAGCCGGGTCATGGCGAGGTCCGTGGCCAGCACCGCCGGCTGGGTGATCTCGGTCTGCAACAGCTGCTGCTCGGCAGCCTTGCGGGCGTCCGGGTCGTCGCCGTCGACGAAGATGTACGACGTCAGGGAGCGCCCCAGCAGCGGGGTCATCACCTGGTCGGCCTCGGCGAACGTCTGGCCGACGACGGCCTCACGGGCGGCGAGGCCCTGGAGCATGTTGACGTATTGCGACCCCTGCCCGGTGTAGAGGAACGCCACCTTGGGTGCGGGGCCACGGCCCACGAACACACCTTGTTGGCGCAGCATGCGGAAGATGGCCGGGTTGCCCGAGGAGAGCGCCTTGTCGAGCTTATCGAGCTTGCCGGCCAGGTCGGCGGCGTCGGCATAGTCGACCGCGGCCCGCACGGGCGCGGCGAGCACCTCCGCCGACGGAGCGGCGGGGGTGGGGACCCGCCCGCCCCCTGCATCGGTCAGGGCGGCGCGGACCTTGCCGAGGAGCTCGTCGTCGTCGGCAGCCCCGAGGACCAGCGCCCCGCGGAGCGGAGGCTTGGCCGGGAGGGTCGCGGTGACGGTGGTGGCGGCCGGGACGGCGGCCGAGGCGAAGACCTTGGGCTCGGGCTTGTGTCGGCCCGGGATGTGCTCCTCGAGCACGACGTGGAAGTTGGTGCCGCCGAAGCCGAAGGCACTCACGCCGGCCCGGCGGACACCGCCGGGCGCCTCGGGCCAGGCACGTAGCGCGGTGTTGACTGCGAAGGGCACGGTGTCCCAGTCCACGTTGGGGTTGGGGTCGCGGAAGTTGAGGCTCGGGGGGAGCACCTTCTCGCGCAGCGACGACACCATCTTGAAGAGGCCGGCTGTGCCGGCAGCGGCCTTGAGGTGACCGATGTTGGACTTGACCGAGCCGAGCGCGATCGAGTGCGGCGCGGCCCCGGCGGCACCGAAGACCTCGGTGAGGCTGTTGAGCTCGGCCGCGTCGCCGACGCGTGTGGAGGTGCCGTGGGCCTCGACCGCCGACGCGGAGGCAGGGTCCTCCGCTGCGTTCTCCCAGGCACGGCGTACGGCGAGCTGCTGGCCGACCGGGTTGGGCGCGGTGATGCCCTTGCCCT
>JAGQUE010000618.1:0-2618 GCA_020438665.1 Nocardioidaceae bacterium
GCGGCCACCGCCGCGGCCGACGCCGCGGTGCGGATGACCAGGTCGCTGCCCGCCTCCTGCTCCATCGGCTCGGATCCGAGACCGGCGCGGTCGAACGCCGTCAGGGCTTCGCGGCGGTCCGCACGCGACACGCCCGCCGGGTCGAGCCGGCCCTGGTCGAGGCGGCGCAGCAGCTCGGCGCGCTCCGCCAGGAAGACCTCCCCGCGCGATCGCGGGTTGGCGCCGTCGACCCGGTCGGCGGCGATGGCCTGGGCGAGGGCCGGCAGCTCCTCGGCCACCGAGCCCAAGTGCAGGCCCCACGCGAACAGGGCCCCCAGGTGGGGCAGTGCCGACGGCAAGTCGCCGTCGGCGATGTCGGTCCGGAAGACCTCGGTGAGCTCGTCGACCGCGAGCTGACGCTCGGTGGCCACCTCGGCGACGTCGAGGCCGAGTCCGGCGACGACCTCGTCGACCGAGGCCTCCGCGAGCACCCGGGCCTCCGCGGGACCGACCCGCCGGGCCAGATAACCCGTCACCCGGGCGGCCCGCCGGATGCGACGGGGGTCCAGCATCGTCCGGCTCAGGATGGTCGAGCCGTCGACGCGGCCCCAGATCCAGTCGTTGACCCGCCAGGAACGCTTGAGGAAGCCGCCGAACCGGTTGACCGCGTCGCCGCCGAGCTTGTCGGCCGGGCTACGGGTCACCTCGGCGAACGGGTTGTCGGTGCGGGCGGACACCTGGACGAGCTCGACCGGGAGCGTCGCGCCCGACCTCACCTCGTCGCCGAGCGTGGTGCTGGCCACCTCGAGCTGGAGCAGCCGGGTCAGCAGGACGTCGACCTCGGTCGCGGCCGGATTGTCACCGGGGAACAGCACGGTGCGCCAGTGGGCCAGATCCGGGTCGAGCGCCTCGAGGACTGCGATCTCGTCCTTGAGCACCCCCAGCACCGGCTGGAGGCGCAGCACGACCCGGCGGACGAGCGCGCGGACATAGCCGCCGACGTGCCCTGGGGCGGGCCGGTCATGGGGTTGCAGCACCGCGGCCAGGGCGGTGCGGACGGCGGCCCGGCGGTCGTCGTCCACGCCGGCGAGCGCGGTCACCTCGGCATCGATCTCGTCCAGAGTGACGGTTCCGCGCATCAGGTGGTCATAGCAGGCGAGCCGCAGCCGCCAGTAGGACTGGTTGGGCGGCAGCGCCAGCAGGACCGGGTCGTGCTGCCAGCAGTCGTCGGTGTGCCCTCGCGCCGCGCGGATGAGGTCGGCCAGCTGTAGCACGTCGGTGCGCGCGGACTCCACGACGTCGTACGACGGCCCGGGTGGCAGCACCCACACCAGCCGTCGGAGCAGGTCGTTGACGGCCTCGGCGACGCCGAGCGCCGGGCTGATGCCCCAGCCCCAGCCGCGCTCGCCGACGCGAGTGGTCGCCGGCGGCAGCGTGGGGTAGTAGGGCACCGGACGGCCCGGGCGCTGGCCGGTGCCTTGCTCCCAGGCGTCCTGCGCGCGCTCCGCGGCCGAGCGCACCCGGTCGAAGTTCCACTCCGGCGGCAGGTCGCTGATGGCGAACTCGTCGTCGACCATGCCGGTGCGCCAGGCTGCGAGGTCGCGACCGGCACGCCAGCGACGCAGCCGCTTGTACTGCGGATAGATCGCCGCGACCAGCTCCTGGAGAGGGACGGGGCCGGGCTGCGGCTCCCCAGCGATCACCCGGAGGATGTCACCTCGGGCGCCGCGCCGTCCGGCCGCGGCAAGGTTGTGGCGCTCCAGGGACTCGACATAGGAGCGACCACCCTGGGCGGTCAGGGCGCCCAGCAGACCCGACACCGCGCCTGCGACGGTCGGTGGCTTGGCCATGACGTCGGGCTGCTGGAGGCCCGGCTCGGGGGCGTGCGGGAACACCAGCAGCATCAGCCGGCGGACGGGACCGGCCGCCGGCATGGCCTCGCAGGCCGACAGCGCGGCCAGGGTCGGGGTGTTGGCGAGCACGCCGCCGTCGACGCAGAACCGGGAGCGGTCACCCGTGCGCGAGGTGCCCCAGCCACGGACCAGGTCCGCCATGTCGGGGCGCAGCGTCGTCTCGGCCGTGAGTGCCTCGCCGGGCCCTGGCTCACGATGGTCGGGGGAGCCGACCGGCACGAAGGACGGCTCGAAGGCGACGGGGAAGCTGGCCGAGGACCGAGCCGCCAGCGCCAGGCGGTGCGCCGTACGGCGCTGCTGGTGCTGGGCGAACGGGTCCGCGGCATCGGGGGTGTCGGGCCGACGCTCCCAGTGGAACCGGGCGGCGTGCAGGCTCTGCGGTAGCCGCTGTCCCGTCGAGTCGACGCTGACAGCCTCGTTGCCGCGCAGCACCGTGGTCGTGATGCTCAGGTCGATGGGCGCCTCCCGAGGTGACGCGCACGTCCCCGGCGGATCGGTGGCCGCCGCCGACAGCATCTCCAGGGCGGCGTGCAGGCGTGGCAGGAAGTATTCGTCACCGCGCAGCAGGCTGGTCGGCTGCCCGCGGAAGGGCTGGCGCAGCAGCGACTCGATCCGGCCCTGGTCGATCCACAGGTCGCGCAGCATCGCCGGGTCCTTCTGGCGGTTGACCTGGGTCAGCGCGAGCGCCGCCCCGTTGATGCCGCCCGCCGACGTCCCGGTGATCAC
>JAGQUE010000618.1:2728-3798 GCA_020438665.1 Nocardioidaceae bacterium
GCCAGCGACACCCCGCCGTTGAGGACGACGGCGAACCGGACCTCCTCGGCCGGCACCGGGTGGGCGGCGAGGTGGGACAGGAGTCCTCCGGGCATCGGAGTGGAGGGTGCTGCGGTCATGGCGAACCTCCTCGGCGCGAGGCCCGGCCTGCCGTGACCCGTCCGGGCCGATCCCGATGAGACTACGGCGGTGAGGTGGTCGATGTCACACGCGGTCCGACCCGGTGTTACGCTGGCGGCGCGCCGTTCGGCGTGGCACCCAGGCGACATCCTCGCCGGTGCAATCCACACTTCCTGTGCCTCAGCCCACCACGCTGCGGGCATGCCCCGAGGTCCGTCCGCCGATGAGGCGGACGACCGGGGAGAGGAAGCAAGTCCATGAGGCCGGCGGCCGTGCCGCACGGCTCTGATACGTGGGAAGGACCTCACGTGACCGACACCCCCGAATCCACGACGGCCGCGCCCGACGCCCCCGAGGGCGGCGCGAAGAAGCGCGCCGGCGGGATCAACACCATGCTGCTGGCCGACCTGAAGTCGCTCGCCTCCGGCATGGGCATCCGCGGAGCGGGCTCGATGAAGAAGGCCCAGCTCGTCGATGCGATCAAGGCCGCCCAGAGCGGTGCCAGCCAGGCCAGCAGCAGCCAGGCCGGCAGCAGCCAGGCCGGCACCAGCCAGGCCAGCACCAGCCAGGCCAGCACCAACCAGGGCGGCGCGGCGGAGGACGACTCCCGGCGCCGCGAGCGCGACCGCAGCCGCGGTGAGCGCTCCGAGCAGGCCGGATCCGAGCAGACCCGCAGTGACCAGCAGGAGCGCCCAGCCAAGCAGGAGGGCCCAGCCAAGCAGGAAGGCCCAGCCAAGCAGGAGCGCCCAGCCAAGCAGGAGCGCCCAGCCAAGCAGGAGCGCCCAGCCAAGCAGGAGCGCTCGGCCAAGCAGGACCGGCCCGAGAAGCAGGACCGGCCCGCCGCTCACCAGGGTGGCCAGCAGCAGGACGGCCAGCAGCATGACGGCCAGCAGCAGGACGGCCAGGACAGCCAGGGCGACGACGACAGCGATGGCACCGGCAGCCGCCGC
>JAGQUE010000619.1 GCA_020438665.1 Nocardioidaceae bacterium
CCATGCCGGCGCCGAGCATGCCGAACTTGTAGGTCGACAAGTTGGTCCGGGGGACGTCGGCGGAGTGGTGGAAGTTCGACCATACGACCGTGTTGCCGCCGTCGAAGACCCACACCGTGTCCTCGGGCATGACCCGCTGGGCGGTGCTGGGCACGAGTCCCGGGTGCACCGGCGACCCCGGCTTGAGCGCCTTGGAGAGCTTGGCCCGCTCGTCGGCGATGCGGCCCCGCCAGCCCTGCAGCCGGTCGCGCCGGGCGGCCAGACCCGGTACGGTCATCCGCTCCACGGCGTCGGCGAGAGCGCGGAGCGCCTCGCGGGCGTCGGCCAGGATCGCCAGGGTGACTGGCTTGTTCACCCCGAGGCGCTCGTCGTCGACATCGATCTGGATGGTGCGCTGCAGCGCCGGTGGCGCCCAGTTGGGTGCCTTCCCCCACCAGTCGGTCTCCCCGAGCCGGCTGCCGACCACGAGGGCGACGTCCGCGGCGTTGCGCACCTCGTCGGTGATCGTCAGGGCCGTCATGGGGATCGACTCGGGTCGGGTCTCCGACAGGGCGCCGCGCGCCGCCCAGCTCGTGGTGACCGGAGCGGCCAGCAGACCCGCCAGCCTGGCCAGCTCGGCCTCCGCGCCGGCGTGGTAGACCCCCGACCCGGCGTGGATCATCGGCCACTCGGCGTCGACGAGCATCCGGGCGGCCCGGTCGACGAGCACGGGGTCGGCCTGCAGCGGCGTCGTACGGCGGTAGGACTCCGGCGCCCGTACGGCGTCGGCGTCGAGGCCGGTCGGCTGGTTGACGATGTTCTCGGGGATGTCGACGTGGACGACCCCGGGGCGGCCGGTGAAGCTGATGCGCAGCGCCCGGCGCAGGATCTCGGGAAGGCGGTCGGCGCTCGGCACGTGGCACGACCACTTGGTCATCGGGGCCGTCACGGCGGTCTGGTCGAAGTTCTGATAGGCCCCGCCGCGGTCGGGGTGCGTGATGCCGACCCGGCGGCCGCTGGTGATGAGCAGGATGCGGTTCCCCTCGCCCTGCTCGACCGCGACGCCGGGCAGGACGTTCGCGACCCCCGGGCCGTTGGACGCCATGCACACCCCGAGCCGTCCGGTCAGTCGCGCGTAGGCGCCGGCCATGTGGGCGGCGGCGGCTTCGTGTCGCGGTGAGTGCAGGCCGATGCCCTCGTCGGCCAGCGCTCGGTAGAGACCGAAATAGGTGCCGTCGATGATGCCGAACATGTGCTCGACACCCTCGGTCGCCAGCATCTTCGCGATCAGCTGACCTCCGGTCAGGCCCTTGGCCATGGCTCCTCCTCTTGTGGCTGTCCCCACAACTTAGAGGCGGCTCACGGCGCTCGTCCTGTGCGTGACCCCAGAGTGCGCCCTTCCGTTGTGGCCGATCACAATCCACACTGGTGCGATGTCGGACTGGGACCAGATCGCCGATCTCATCGAGCGGGTGGTCGCCGCCCCCGACCTCATCGACGAGGTGGTCGAGGAGGTGCGCGCCTCGATCCGGGAGGTCGCCGGCCTCGACGCCTCCGACGTCGCCGGTCACACCCGTGCCCTGCTCGCTGCCGCCACCCGGTCGATCGCCTCCCGGCGGGGTCCGACGGAGGCGGAGCTGTCGTTCGTCGAGGACCTCGCCGTCACCCGCGCGCGCCAGGGGGTGCCCATCCACGCGGTCCTCTCCGCGATCCACGTCGCCGAGCGCCGGATCTGGGCGCGGGCCAAGGTCGTAGCGGCCCGAAGCGGGGTCGACCCGGGGCTGGTGCTGGACGCGCGGGAGCTATACGACGACTGGGCCCAGGAGGTGCGGGGGCGGCTGCTGCGAGCCCACCGGTCGGCCGAGGCCTCGCACGGCGCGGGGGACAAGGACGCCGACGCGGTGCGCCGCCTGCTCGAGGGGGGATCCGTGGCGTCGCTGGCCGCTGCCGCGGCGGGTCTGCCCGCCACGGGCCTGCACGTGCTGGTGTCCCCACATCCCGACCGGGCCGGCGTCGCGAGCGCCGTACGCCGCGCCGGCGTGGGGGTGGTCGCCGACACGCCGGCCGAGACCGTCGCCGTCGTACGTCGCGTCCCGGCCGGGCTGCGCAGCGGCGCCGGCCCCGTGGGCCTGGCCGGCCCGGGCACCCCGGAGGAGGTGGGGAACCTGCGCCGGCACGCGGCGGCGGCGGCCCGTGCGGCGCAGGCGCGCGGACGCTCCGGCTGCGTCGACGTGGCCGAGGTCGCCACCCTCACAGCCCAGCAGGACAGGGGCGACCTGGCAGCGCTGCTCGTCGAGCGCCACGCCCCGGCCGTGGACGGGCTGGGGCGGCTCGCGGGCCACACGGTGGCCACCGTCCGTGCCTGGCTGGAGTGCGGCTGCGACGCGCAGCGCACCGCGGAGCGTGAGTTCGTCCACCCCAACACCGTGCGCAACCGGGTCAACACGCTCACGGGCGTCACCGGGCTCGACCCCCGCGACCCCTTCGAGGCGGTCGACCTGTGGTGGTTGTGTGTCAGCTGGCAGGAGCGTCGCACGTGAGCCCGCCGGGGCCGATGACACCTAAAGCATCAGCCGAGGACGTCACCACCTCAGGCACCGTTCAGTCGGAGCTCTGGGGAGCCACGGCCGCCTCCTGCTCGCCGCGACCGATGGTGGGCCACATCTTCTCGATCTCGGCGTTCAGCTCGGCGCCGAGGAGCACCGCCATGCTGGACATAGACAGCCAGAGAACGACCGCGATCGGCAGAAGCCACAAGACCCGACCTCCTCGCGATGAGGAGTGCCGGGTCTTGCGGACCATCTGCGGACTACCGAGCCAGCGAAACGACCTTTGCGATGGTCGGCGGCCCCGAAGACATCAGATGTCGTAGTTCTGACCGCACATGCGGCCTGACCTGCGCAGACGCTGGCTCCTAGGACTCCGGGGCCGCGGTGGGGCCGCTCGTCGTCGGGTCCCAGTCCAGGTTCCGGGGGTCCCACGTGGCCGGGTTCGAGCTCTTCTCCAGGGCCGGGTCCACCAGGGACGCGACCAGCGCGGCTGCCGCGGCTGTCGTCAGCGACTCGGCCATCGGCACGCCTTTCGCCGTGGTCGGGTAGGTTCGCGCCCAGTCGCTCGGGATGTCGAAGTGCGTGAAGGTGTCGATCCTGCTGATCGCTCGCTTGGTAGAGATCGCGATCCGGAGCTCGTCGCGATCCACAGTCTGGGTGTGAGCGAGGAGCACCAGGTCGACCAGGTCCTTGACCCGGCTGCTGCGTTTGCCGCCTGGGTAGTTGGTGTCCATGGTCGCGCAGACCTTGTCGGCGATTTGGTCGGCAACCGGGTAGAGCCGATAGGGGTGCGTGATCAGCGGTCGGCGGAGTTGGAGCCGGTTCGCCGGCTCGACGACTTCTGGCCGGCCGACCGGGGAGGGTCCCACGGCGACGTCGACGACGACGGTGTCGACCTGGGTGTCGTGGTCGACGTCGATGCAGGCGAAGACGTAGCGACGGGTGGCCAAGCCTGGCTGATTGTCGCCGAGTCCGGTGGGAGTGGTGCGGATGAGTCGGAACGTGAGGTGGTCGCCGAGGTCGACGGCTACCAGTTCGGTGAGGGCGCGCTCGGCCTCGGCCAGGTCGGACGCGTGTTGGGCAGCGAGGTCCACGTCCTTGGTGGTCCGCGATCGCGGTACGCGAGCGAGCATGCTCATGCCGCCCTTGAGCAGCCACTCTGACTGGTCGCCGTCAGCGAAGACGCGGGAGAGGAATCGGTCGTACCGGGCCTGCCGGATTTGTGCGTCGACGGTCGCGGCGCTGACTCCCGGCCCGGCTTGTTGTGCGGCCTTCTTGGCAGCGTCCTTGATCGCCAGCTCGAGAGACTGCCAGTCGCGGTAGCCCTCTTGGTCAGCCATCGACCCATCCTTCGGGGTGGACCCCGGCGAGGTCGAACAGGTCCTTGGCCATGGAGCGGCCGTCCGTCCGACGGTGCTTTGCGGCGGGGGAGAGGTAGTCGATGAGAAGGTCGGTGGCCACGAGCTTGTCCGTGCGCAACGCGTCGCGCACGGCGTTGGCCACGAGGGACAGGTCGGTGCCGAGCTCGACCAGGTCGGCGATGGTGCGCTCGACGGTGAGGGTCGGGAGGCCGTTGACCGGGACCACCTCCATCCGTTCGAGGTGGCGGACCCGCAGGCGGACACCGGGCAGCCGGGTGCCCTTGCGCGCCGGGACCATGAAGTCGAAGCCGTCGAGGAAGAAGTCGCCGATCTCGTGCGCCACCGCAGCCGTGATGCCGGCGGCCACGACCGAGGGGACACCCGTGTCTGTTCGTGGTGTCGTCGCACCTCCGAGGGCGAGCCAGGTGGCGTAGATCGGTTCGTGCTCCTGCGCGGGAGCGCCAGCCAGCCGATAGACGCCCTGGGCGACTCGCACGAGCGCACCAGAGGTCGTCATCCGCGAGAGGACCTTACGTGGCACCCCGTTGGCCTCGGCCTGGGCGGTCGTGAACATGCCCCAACGCCGCTCGGCGATGGCGGCGAGTCGAGCGACGGTCGAGTCGGCCATGGCAACCATTGTACCCAAAAATGGGACCAAATGTTGTTCCAGATCGCGTGCCGCGGTCGGGACCCCTCAACCAAGATCACCGTCGATCTGCTGGTCATCGGCCGTCGTCAAGGTCACGCTGCTCTTCGACATCCTGCGCCTCGTCCTCCAGCTCTCCCTGCGGCTCGTGCTCTTCGTCTTCGACGTCCTGCTCACCCTGATTGTCGGGTTCCGTTCTCCCGAAGACCGCGTTCACCCCACGCTTGGTCCGCTCGGAGCTGTCCTCGACGAGGTGGGTGTAGGTGCGCAGCGTGAAGCCGGGGTCGGCGTGGCCGAGGTACTCGCTCAGCGCTTTGATCGACTCGCCCTCGTGCAGGACGGTGCTGGCGTAGAAGTGCCTCAACGCATGGCAGCCGTTCTCCCGGATCGGTTCGACGCCGGCCCGAGTGAGGGCCGGCTTCCACAGGAAAGTGTTGACGTAGTTGCGGTTCAGCGCCTTCCTCTCGCGTGAGTAGAGGAGCAGGGTGAACGTCCTCCGCTTGCCGTCGCTCTTCTCCCACGGCAGCGTGACCTCGACAGGTGGACGGGCGGTCATGTGGGCGGCGATGGCGTCGAGAACGGCGCCGGGAAGCGGGACTTCGCGGACCTTCCGGCCCTTCGGCAGTGCGAAGATCTGGGTGTTGCCGTAGAGCAGCTTGACCTGGCGTCGGACATGGACCTCGCCTCGTTCGACGTCGATGTCCTCGGCCGAGAGGCCGAAGATCTCGCCTTGGCGCAGTCCGAGCCCCGCACCCAACCACACGATGAGCCGGTAGGCGTCGGGCAGTTCATCGCGCACCGCTAGGACGCGGTCCTTCGGCCACGGAACGACCTTGTGGTGGCCGCGCCGTGGCCGACGTACCGACCGCGCCCGACAGGGGTTCGCGATGATGAGGGAGTCGTCGACCGCGGCTGTGAAGACTGTGGAGACGTTGGCGAAGATGACCTGACGGTACGTCGGCGCCAGGTGGCTGAGCGCGCGCAGCCAACCCTGGATGGTCGAGGGCTGAACCTCGTTGAGGTACCGCTTCCCGAGCAACGGGAAGGCGTGCAGACGCAGGCGGAGCTCGACCGCTTCGCGGGTCCCCTCATCGAAGGTCTGGGCCTCCAGCCACCGCTTCGCGAAGACCTCGAAGAGCACCTTGCCGGCGTCGGGGTCGACGTACTGCCCTCGCACGAGGTCGGCCGACACGGTCGCAGCGAAGCGGTCGGCCTCCACCTTCCGCTTCTCCAGCCAGTCGCGGACTTCGGCGGGGTCGAAACGCAAGTAGCGCCCCACCTTGATCGGCGGCGGACCGGTGCCCTTGTGGTTCCACTGGTACACAGTCGCGACCGGAACGGCGACCACCTCGGCGAGTTCTTCGACGCTCATGAGCTTCTCCATCTCAGTCCTCCGGAGGTTCGCCTTCTCGGTGGGCGTCGATCCATCGATCGAGGGCGCTGAGGCGGTACCTCACGCACCGCCCGATCTTGATCGGCGGTGGCATCGTCCATGGGGCCCGCGACCGCTTTGTCGTGAACGTCGACGCCGACATCGCGACGTACTCGGCCGCCTGCGCCGTGGTCAGCAGGCGGTCGCCGAAGTTGTCCATCAAGGTCCTCCTGTTGTCATCGGCTCTGGACCCCTTCAAGCGCGCGGAGGCAGCCGAAAGGACACATCCTGCGCAACCGACGGCGGCCGGGCCGGTCGGCAGGGGGCGCTGTGGAGAACGCAGCCCGGCCCGTGGGCTGTGGGCGCGGAGGGAAGGATCGGAGGAACAGCAAGACGCGACAGAAAGGGGAAGCATGGACATCCAGCTGCTCAAGCTCGAGGAGGTGATGGCCAGGCTCGCGATCGGCCAGACCCACCTCTACTCGCTGCTCGGCCGTGGCGACCTCGAATCGGTCAAGATCGGCCGGAGCCGTCGAGTGCGCGCCGACGCGCTCGAGCGCTTCATCCAGGAGCGGACGACCACCTCCCTTGCTGGGGGTTGAACAAGGCTGCTCGTCGACGATGGAGCTTGCTGGAGGGTGTGCCCTCTTTCCTCATAACCCAGAGGTCGCCCTCCAGCAAGCTCCGCGAATCCCGGCGGGACTCAGCGGCATGTGAGACACCATGGGTCGCCGGGGAGAGCCTCGATGCGCTGACCTCTTTCGAAACGACCCAGAGGTCAGCGACTTTGGGTTGAGTCCTCCGATGTGGTCGTCAGTCGCGAGGTTGCGTCGTGCCGGAGAATGTCGGCATGCTGATCCTGCGCGCCACCAGGAAGCTGCGTGCCAAGATCGGCGGTGCCGCGCCGATGGCGGGTGAGGCATCCACGACGTTGCTCGGCGACTGGTACGCCAATCTGATCGGCTGGCGGCGTCCGCACGTCATCGTGGTCAACGCCCGGACCCTTGTCCCGGTGATCGCCCCGCTCACACCTGCCAAGGGTTTCCCGGGGAGGCTCGCCGACGTCATTGCCGGGGCTCTGGGGGCCCTCGACGTTCCCGAAGATGTGGTGGAGGCCGAGCGTGAGCGCATGCGGGAGGTAGGGGTCGCTCCGACGCTCGACCGTTCCGTCGTGGGCTCGATGACCGACTTCATCTTCCTTGCCGATCACCGCCGAGACCGTGCCGCCCTGGACCTGGGTGAACTCTGCCGGGAACTCGCCCACGTGCCGTGCGGCCCGCTCTACAAGTCGCACACATTCCCCGACGCCGAGCTGAGGGCCGTACTCGGACTAGCCGATGGTTCGGCCGATCCCAGGATCAGCGACTGAGCCGACATCCTTTGAGCCAGCGAGGCAGGGTCAGGCGAGGCCGCCGAGAGCTTCACGCATAGAGCGCACTGCCTCGGCGGCTCGCCACAGGTGGTGCTCGGGCTGGATCCCGTAGCCGCGATGGGCGCGCCGCCAATCGGCATCCCAGTAGCCGTCGAGGACCTCGGAGAGGTGACGCTGAGCACGGGGGAGTCCATCGGTCAGGTACTCGAGCAACTCGGCGGTGGTCGGCGTCTCGATCATTGTGTCGCTGACGGTGTCATTGTGAAGGTGGCGCAGGAGGAGTTCGTCGGGTCCGGTCTTGGCGGACCAGACTCGTGCGACCCTCCGTACCTGGTGATCCCAGGCAGGTACGCCCTGGGACCGCCACCGCGCGTCGATCGGCCGCTTGTCCAACCTCAGGAACGACTCGCATGCTGCCACCGCGGGGTGCAGGGCAAGGTACGGCAGCTCGTCTGCCGGGACGTCCACTCGGACGACGACGACGGCCCACTCGATCTGCTCGGCCCGGTCCAGCAGATCGCCGCCGACCCACAGCTCGGAGAGCGGGCGTGAGGTCACCGGGGAAGCGAGCAAGCCGGTCTGCTTCCTCAGTCAGCTCGGTGACGTGGCGTAGCGCGGTGCCCCTCTTCATCGGGCCAGTCTGCACCGTCACCGGCAACGGCTTAGGCCCCGACTCAGCTCGGTAGGGTGCGGTGTCGTGGCCGTGGAGCGTCTGAACCGGGAGGAGTTCTTCGCCAAGCTCGCCCCGATGGACGAGGCTGAGCTGAGGAAGACGCTGTGGACGCTCTACTGGCGTGGCACAGCACCCGTCCGGGAGCGGATCGAGGCCCTCCTCGACCCGCCCAGTGATGCGGGTGTGCGGGCCGGCCGCGAGGCGGCAGCTTTGCCGGACGCGGCCGCGGTGCTCGCACAGGTCCGCGAGTTCGCTGCGCTGGCGCGCCGGGGCGGGTACCTCGGCCGTGACCGTCGGGTCTCGCCGAAGGAGCGGTCGCGGTGGAGGTTCACGTTCCGCAACCATGCGGTCCGTTCAGTCGAGGCGCTGCGCGGTGAGGATATTGAGAGTGCCGGCGCCGCTGTGGCCATCATGGTCGACCTGGCCTGTGAGACCAGGGGTTACGACTACTTCCGTTCCGAGGATCCGGTCGAGGCGGCCCGATTCGTGGTCTCTGATGCAATCGCGGAGCTGTGGACCCAGATGCAGCGGACCTACGGCGTCGATGGGCTGATCGAACGTGCCGTTGGGCAGCTGGTGAGGTGGGAGTCCCGTTACGGCTGGTCCCGCCGAGGCGAGGGCTGGGTGAGCCAGCACGAGACCTCCCTCGCCAACGTCCTTGCCCGGTTGCTGGTGGCGCCGGAGTCCTGGACGGCGGCGGCCCGCCGTTACCTCGACGAGCTGGATCGCTTCGGGGGAAGGGGACGACAGCAGCGGGCCGAGGACCTGGCCGAGTGGAACGCACTGCTCATCGACCGCCTGCTGGGTTCCGACGGCGAGGAGTTGCTGGACCGGCTGGTGGCCCATCCCGCTCTGGCCGGACGGCAGGCAGCCGTTCTGCGGGCACACCTGATGATGCGGCGAGGCGAGTCGGATGACGGCTGACCTGCGCCTCCGCACCGTCAGCCGCGCCTCGCTGGGGCCGCGCTGGGGCCGCACGCCAACGAAAAACGGCGTCTGACGCGGGAAGACGTCGAAAGACGTTTCCGCAGGTCAGACGCCGTTTTCGGCGACCATTGCGAGGGGTCGAAAACCCCCAAATCAGATGTCGTAGT
>JAGQUE010000056.1 GCA_020438665.1 Nocardioidaceae bacterium
GCCCATCAGGGTGCCGGTGGTGCCCAGCCCGGCGACGAAGTGGGTGATGCCGGGCAGGTCGGCCAGCAGCTCGGGCCCGGTGGTGCGGTAGTGGGCGAGCGCGTTGGCCTCGTTGCCGTACTGGTACATCATCACCCAGTCGGGGTGTTCCTCGGCGATCAGCTTGGCGACCCGCACCGCCTCGTTGCTGCCGCCCGCGGCGGGCGAGGACACGATCTCCGCACCCCACATCCGCAGCAGCTGGCGACGCTCCTCGGAGGTGTTCTCGGGCATCACGCAGACGATGCGGTAGCCCTTGAGCTTGGCCGCCATCGCCAGGCTGATGCCGGTGTTGCCGGAGGTCGGCTCGAGCAGGGTGCAGCCGGGCTTGAGCCGGCCGTCCTTCTCGGCCTGCTCGAGCATCGACAGCGCCGCTCGGTCCTTGATGGACCCGGTCGGGTTGCGGTCCTCGAGCTTGGCCCACAGGCGTACGTCGGCACTCGGGGACAGGCTCGGCAACCCGACGAGCGGGGTGCCGCCCACCGAGTCGAGGAGACTGTCGAAGCGCGTCACGGGGAGTCAGGCCGCCCGGGGCGGCGAGGTCAGCAACCGCCGGCGACGGCCGGCAGGATGACGACCTGGTCGCCGTCGCTGAGGGTGGCCTCGAGGCCGCCGATGAACCGCACGTCCTCGTCGTTGATGTAGACGTTGACGAAGCGGCGCAGCTCCTCGCCGTCGATGAGGCGCTCGCGGATGCCGGGGTGGTTGGCCTCCAGGTCGGCGATCACACCCGCCAGGCTGTCGCCGGCGGCCGTCACGGCCTTCTCGCCTCCGGTATAGCTGCGGAGGATGGTGGGGATGCGGACCTCGATGGCCATCAGGGCGTGCTCCTGTCTTCGACGGCGGGCTGGTCGACCGAGATGTCTTCCTCGGTCACCACGCCGTCCACGATTCTGTAGGACCGAAACTCCACGGGGCCCTCGTTATTCCCGTGCTCGCGTGTGGAGACGAGCACATAGTGGGCCCCGGGCTCCATCGCCAGGTTGATGTCGGTCCGGCTGGGATAGGCCTCGGTCGCCGTGTGGGAGTGATAGATCACCACCGGTTCCTCGTCGCGGTCGTCCATCTCGCGATAGAGCGCGAGCAGCTCCTGGCTGTCGAACTCATAGAACGTCGGGCTGCCGGCCGCATTGACCATGGGCACGAACCGGGTCGGCCGGTCGCTGCCGGCGAGCCCGGCCACCACACCGCAGGCCTCGTCGGGGTGGTCCCGCTTGGCGTGGGCGACGATGGCGTCGTAGGTCTCCCGGTCGAGGTGCAGCACGATGCCCCAGCCTAGGCAACCGTGCGAAAAACCGCTCCACCGACCGTCATGTGGTCGCGTAAGATCAACTGTCTTGATGTCGAGAGATGTGGGAGAAGGTCCGATGTCCGTCGCCGAGCCGGAGCAGCTCACGCGTCGCGGCATCCCACTCGACCCCGACCTGCGGATCCTCGCGCTCGGCGCGTTCGCCAACCGCTTCGGCAGCGGCGCCGTGATGACCACGAGCGCGCTCTACTTCACCCGGCACGTCGGGTTCACCGCCACCCAGGTGGCGCTCGCGCTCTCGCTCTCCGCGGTGGTCGGGCTGCTCGTCCAGGTGCCGGCCGGTCACCTCGGCGACACCCGGGGGCCACGCGAGGTGCTCGCACTCGCACTCGCCGGGTCGGCCCTGTTCGCCCTGCCTCCCGCCTTCGCGCGGCAGCCCTGGCAGCTCGCGCTGCTCCTCGGCGTCCTCGCGCTGTTCGAGCGGTCCGCGGGCGCGGTCAACCAGGGCGTGGTGGCCCAGCTGGCGCGCGGCGGTCGCGGGGTGCTGTTCAAGGCCTATCTGCGCGCGGTGACCAACACGGCGATCGCGGTCGGCTCCCTCGTGGGCGGAGCCGCCCTCGTCATCGACCGCAGCTGGGCCTATGTGGCCGTCTTCGCGCTCAACGGGGCGCTGACCGGCTTCGCCGCTTGGAACACCACCCGGCTCCCCCGCCTGCCGCCCTACGAGCGGGCTGTCGGCGAGCCCCGGCTGGCCGTGCTCCGTGACTGGCCCTACGTCGTGATCACCGCGATGACAGGGCTCTTCGCGCTGCACTTCCTGGTGATGGAGCTGGGCGTAGCCCTGTTCATCTCCCAGCGCACGGAGGCGCCGACCGTGATGGTCGCCGTGCTGCTGCTCCTCAACACAGTGGCCGTCGCGCTCTTCCAGGTCCGGCTGTCGCGAGGCTCGGACTCGGTCGCCGCCTCGTCTGTGTCGCTGCTGCGGGGGTCGCTGTGGATGGCCGCCGGCTTCGTCGCCATCGGACTGGCCGGAAGGTTCGGGGTGACGGCCGCGATCGCGCTCCTCGTCGTCGGCGCGGGGCTCCACGTCGTCGGCGAGATGATCGGTTCCGGTGGCCAGTGGGGGCTCCAGATGGGCCTGGCGCCGCACGAGCGCCAGGGGCAGTACCAGGGCTTCGCCGGCCTCGGCTTCACCTCCGTCACCATCATCGGCCCTCCCGTCGTGACGCTGCTGTGCGTGCGCCACTCCGACATCGGCTGGTTCGTCCTCGCGGGGCTGATGGTCGCGGTCTCGGCGGCCACCATCCCCCTCGCCCGCTGGGCCCTCGCCCACCGTGAGCAGTACGGCGTCACCACCCACTCCGGCTGACCCCTCAATCCACAAGCTGGAGTTAGTACGGACGGCAGCACTCCAGCCTTCCGTACTAACTCGCCGCTGTGGAGGACGGATGGACAGACCGGCCGAAGTGTGTGTGCCAGCGGGCGGGTCACCGCGTGAGCGCGTCGACCAGGGTGTCCTGGAGGTAGCCGACCCAGTCATAGATGTCGTGGGCCTGCGAGCGCGGGTCCTCGTCGGGGAGAGCCTCCCAGTAGTCCTCGTCGCCCTCCTCGACACCGAGCCGCGTGGCCAGGGCGAGGCGTACGTCGGTGAACGAGCGCAGCCACACCTCGGCCGTCGGCTCGTCGAGCTCCACATCGATGACCAGGCCCTCCTCGTCGAGCTGGGGAGGCAGACCCGCCTCCTC
>JAGQUE010000620.1:0-4764 GCA_020438665.1 Nocardioidaceae bacterium
GGCCACCGACCACATCGGCTCTACCTCCGTCCCAGGCCTGCCTGCCAAGAACTGCATCGATGTGATGGTCCGCGTCGAGCGCCTCTCAGACCTCGATGTTCGCCCACTCCTAGACGCGGGCTACCGGGAACGGCCCGAGGAATGGAACCGCGTCGAGTCGCTCGGGACGCAGCTGCATCCCAAGCGTGTGTTCGCGCCACCAGTCGGCGGCAGGCCGGTCAACATCCACGTCCGGGAGGTCCACCGCGAGACAGCGCGGTACGCCCTCCTCTTCCGCGACTTCCTCCGGGCGAACGAGGACCACCGTGACTCCTGGGGTCGCTTCAAGGTGCGCCTCGCCCAGGAGTGCCCAGACCTCTACGTCTATGGCCAGATGAAGGCAACCGTGCAGCCGCTCCTCATGGCCCTCGCCGAACAATGGGCCTCCGAGCACGCCTGGCACCCCTAAGCCCAACAGCACTCACGCGCTGAGAAGCGTGGTCCCCTTTCGCCGCCCGCGCTGGGCGCCTATCCGGAGCACTGATCTAGCCGCAATCAGGGTGCCCCTTTCCGCCGCGTAGAGCCTCCGGCTGGAGCGGCCGTGTCATACCGCCGCGTATAGCCTCCGGCTCGGGGAACGCTGCCACGACGTCCGCGCGAAGCGTCCTTCGCTGACTCAGCTCCAGCCCGGATCGCCAGGCTCCCAACCCATGGGAATGTGAGCGGCGCCAGCGCGCTCGCAGAAGTAGAGAGTGGCAGGTCCGTACGCCGGGTCGTCGTTCGGGACGACCAGAAGCTCGTCTCCACACGTCGGGCATTGCAGTGCCATGCGGGGAATCTAGTCGAGCACAAGGTTGTGCGAGGGCGAACGCCACCACTACGCCCATGGGGTCTGCCCCCAGTTCGGTTGACACCTGAACTGCACTGACGTCCGCTGGCCGTGGAGGCTCTCCGAGGTTGAGAGCGGAGGAGGTGGTGGGCAGAGACTCACCTGAGCCCACTTGGTGTAGATGGAGTGGATGACCTCGAGATAGAGGGGGATGAGTTCGCCCGAGCCGTCTGCCTCGTGGACTTCCCCGGCGGGCAGGTTCATGGACACACCGGTCTTCGTCTTCCGCAGCCGCCGTTGGTCGATCCCAGGTCTGATAAGGAGGACCAGGAACGGCGACGGCGGGATGAGGTGTTCGCGGACCCAGGCGCGCCACTCGTCGCGGACCACCAGGACATCCCATGCGTCGTCGAAGCCCTCGACGTGTGCGGACGTCAGACCCGGATCGAGAAACGCCACACTGATCGAAGAGCTCATCGCGTACCGAGGCCAGACATGAGGCTCCGCGGGTCCTTCCTCGGCCGCTGTCGGTTCGCGGGGTAGGTCGACCATTGCCGGAGACTAGCCGCCACTGACCGGACTCGGTTCCGGCGCGGACACAACGCGCGTCTGCAGCTGGCTCCGAGGCGAGTGCGACTTATCGCCGCAAGAGCGGCCATTCTGGGCGGCCTCGTTCAGCGTCTTGTGTCGTGGCCGCCTCGGCGCCTGCGGCGGCGTAGTCCTCGTGGGCCGCGCGGATCTCGCCAGGGTCGTCGATCAGCAGCCGGGCCGACCACAGGTCATCCGAAAGGTCGTGCCCGCGAGCCTCGAGCCGGGTGGCAAGGCCATCGTCGAGCACGATGACCCACTCGCGCAGCGCAGCGAGCAGGTCGGAGGTCGCCCGCGCACCACCACGACCGGGCAGGACGCTTGCTCGACGACCCGATCGGCCACCGAGTCGAGCAACAGCGCCTCACCGACCCCTCGCGCACCCACGACCAACGCGGCAGCGGTACGGCTGGCCTCGGTCAACGCCGCGGCCGGCTTGGTGTGCACGGCCCGCAGCTCCACGTCGAGGTCGTTGGCCGCCGCGAGGTCGCCCCAGCGCGTGGCCAGCTCCTTCTCGGCGGAAGCCCCCAGCCCGCCTCGGACGGGAGGGTGCCGAACGGGACGTCGGCTGGCTGGCTGGCTGCTGCTGCTGCTGAGCAGCGTGTGGGCGCGGAGGATGTGGAGCCGGCAGCCGCGCCCTTGTGCCATCCTCGACGGCGTACGCCAACCGCGGCCGCGGCACCGCTCGACCCGTTCTCACCCACATCCACACCGGTGGGGGCGAGACTCTCGCTCAAGCCTCGATCATTGCACCGAAGGGACCCGGGTCACGGCTCGGCCCGGGCGAGCCCCGACCACCACGGCGTCCCGTGGCACGCGCTACCTCGTGGTACGCCGGCTCCCGGCATGCCAGTCCTCCACCTTCCCAATGTCGCCTGGGTCGACGCCGAGGGCCACCAACTGCGGCAGCTCGCGCAGGCTCCGCTTGAGCTCGGCGAAGCCGGGGAACGAGGTCAGGCCGATCGCGTGGTCCCACAGCTCCGCGGCGCGGTCCGGGTCGGGCAGCCGGCTGATCACGGGTCCGAAGAAGCCCACGCCGTCGGGCGGGTCGAGCTGGATGATCGGCGTGCCGACGTCCTTGCCGGTGACCGCCAGCGCCTCCTCGCCCTCGGCGCGAATGACCACGTCGTAGGAGTCGTCGTCGAAGGCCTCGGCCAGATCGGCCGGAAGCCCGGCCTCGCGCAGCGCCGGCACGAGGAACGCAGGATGTCCGTTGCCCGCCGCCCCGTCGGCCGGCCGCATCACCTGGTCCATCGGCATGCTGTCGAAGATCGCACGGCCCAGGGCGGCCTGGAGGGCGTCGAGACCGTCGTTCCCGTGATCGGCGCGGGTCCGCGCCGCCACCCGCAGAAGCCGGAGCCCGGCGGTGTGCCCGGCTTCGTACTCCGGCGGGAAGTGCGCGGCATAGTCGAGGTGCTCGTTGATCAACCGCAGCGAGATGAACCGCCACTCCACCCGCAGGTCACGCTGCTCGTGCACCATCCGCAGCCACTTGCTCGTCAGCCAGCAGAACGGGCAGACCGGGTCGAACCAGAAGCGCACGTTGGTGGCAGCCATGCCCGCCATCGTGACAGCAGCCATCAGCCGGGCTCGTTCCCGCACGACGAATCCGTAGGTCAGAGGTGTCGCGGCCCGTGTCCTACCGCCGCCTGTCCGCGTCCTTGGAAGTAGCTCTTAGGCCGACCTAAGGACCTAGGGTTCGCCCGTCAGCCGATACACACTCCCTTCTTGGGCGCCGCCCGAACAAGTCGGGCACCATGACTGTCGTGACCACCACACGAGCCGGGCTGGCGAGCATTCTCGGGAGACGCAATGGAAGGTGAAGGCCTCGACCGGTCACCGCAAGAGCAGCGCCGTACCTTCGGAGGCTTTGCGCGTCCCTTGACGGTGGTGATGCTGATCCTGGCGACGGTCGCAGCAACGACCTACATGCTCGCTCGTGGCGCCACTGACAACGGCCGTCGCGAGGGGACGAACGCGGTGCCGCTTCCGACGCCGAGCTCGATCACCCGCAACGCAGTGACCTTCCACATCGCACTGACCTCGCCCGTGGGCGCGACCCTGGACTCATCGGACCCACGAGCCCTCACCGTGTACGCCTTCGACATCGAGCAGCCCAAGAGGCCGGAGTGCTCGGCAATCGATCCGCAAGTGCGCGTGGTGAGCGAAACCGCCGAGGCTGTTCGGATCGCGACCTTCGACTACTCGGCTCCCGCCCCCGGCGCCACCGAGAGCACCGTATGCGACGTCCTCAGCGCCTCTGGCGACGCCTCATCCATCTACAAGGCTCTGAAGGTCCCCCTCGACGATGCGCTGGGAGCGCGGCGGCTGATCGACGAGAAGTCGGGCAAGGAGATCGGGGTCCTGGACAGGCACTATGCCCCGACCCCGGCGTTCGTCCCTCCCGGGTACGAGCAGACGTTTCTCACGCACTACACCCCCAAGGGCGACTTCATAGCCCTCAGCCAGTACGAGAACCGAGGTCGCGGATCGTCCTTGATGATTAGCCTGCGGTCACAGACCGCGTGGACGCAACTGGGCAAGGTCACTGGTCACGCGCAGGTCGCGGACGCGGACGCCACCATCGCCGAACACGACGACCAACGATGCGTCAGCTGGTCTCCTCGCGGAGGACTCGTCGCCGAGGTCTGCTCAGACCTGGACACGTTCCTGACGCCCGAAGAACTGCTAAGGATCGCCAACAGCCTCCCGCCCATCGAATAGCGCTGCTGGACCACTCAACACGGTCTTAGGCGTGCGTCTCATGCAACTGGCAACGGGAGGGCGCGTCCCATCGCCGCCAGACGGGTGAGCTGTCCGGAGAACTGGGCCAAGTGCTGGGCCGCGCTAGCGATCACGGGGACTTGGTCGCGGACTCGTGAGCGGAAGCCGGCCAGATGGTTTGGAGCCCCAGTACAGACGCCGCTGTGACGCGGCAATGACGTCGTCTGACCAGCCTGGGCGCGCGCCCTGGACGGTCCGGGGCACACAACCGGCGGCTCGGGCGCCGCAGACAGGGGGAGACACCATGTTCACGACTCACGACGGCCGAACCCGCCACCGCGCGCTGGTACGGCTGAGCGCAGGCCTGCTGCTCACCGGAGTGGCCGCCACCGTGTGCGGCGCGCCCGCCCAAGGCGCCGCGCCGACCTGCGGCGGCCTCACCGAGGCCCAGGCGGCCGCTGCGGGCTACACGACCCACTACTTCCCGGGCAACACCGCCGACGTCGTCGTCGGTAGCGCCGCGAACGATTGGGTCTACACCGACGGAGGCGCCGACAGCATCACGACCTTCGGCGGCCAAGACATCATCTGCGCCGGCGGCGACGGAGACTTCGTGGACGCCGGCGACAACCGGGACGTGGTCT
>JAGQUE010000620.1:4822-5597 GCA_020438665.1 Nocardioidaceae bacterium
CGGCTCGGACTTCGCCCGAGGCGACGGCGGTTCCGACCTGATCAGGGGCGGCGGCCAGAGCGACACGATCTTCGGCGACGACCCGTTCGTCATCGCGGCGACCGACGGCAGGGACACGATCTTCGGCGGTGGTGGCACCGACAACCTCCACGGCGGCGGGAAGGCGGACACGATCCGGGGCAACGGCAACGCCTACGGCGTCGATGAGATGTACGGTGACGACGGCCGCGACGACCTCAGCGGCGGCAACGGGGTGGACTTCGCCGACGGGGGCAACGGCGTCGACGCGTGCGTGGCCGAGACTCAGGTCAACTGCTGACGGCCGTGCAGGGGGCCGCCACGATCGTGCCACCGTGGCGGCCCTCGCATAGCGGCCAGTCGGTCACGCCCCTGATCGGTGCCCAACCGCCGCGAGAGTGGCCATGTCACCTCGCCAGTTGCAGGCTCAGTTCAGTGCAACGGCCCGGGTGAGGCGCCGCGTCCCGCGGCTGGCCCGGGATCGAGGGGTCTGTTGAGGATCAGCCGCGGATCGCTATTCGCATGCAGCCGCCGGTCGACGCCTGTCCGTTTCCGGTGATTCGGTAGGGACGCAGGTTGACGACGTGGATCGATTCGCCGTGGGCAGGTGCCCGCAACCACCCCAGGTAGCGGCCCTCAGGGAGCGTGAGACTGGTTGTGCCGGGCGGGACGAGCCAGGGCGCAGGATGCGCGTCGCGCAGCGCTGCTGCGTCTGGAGTTATTGCGCTTGGCTCCCCGAGTCCGTTCTCGGCGCTGC
>JAGQUE010000621.1 GCA_020438665.1 Nocardioidaceae bacterium
AAATTCATGGATCGCCTCATCGCCCACTATGTGCTCGTCGACGGGCGCCTGGTGGTCGCCCACGCCGGCCTGAAGGAGGCTTACCACGGGCGCTCGTCCAAGCGGGTGCGGGCGTTCGCGCTGTACGGCGACACCACAGGTGAGACCGACGAGTTCGGTCTCCCCGTGCGCTACCCGTGGGCGCTGGACTATCGCGGCCGGGCCCTGGTCGTCTACGGGCACACTCCGGTGCCGAACGCCGAGTGGGTCAACAACACGATCTGTCTCGACACCGGAGCCGTGTTCGGCGGTGCCCTGACCGCGCTGCGCTATCCCGAACGCGAGCTGGTTTCCGTTCCCGCAGAACGCGAATGGTATGCCCCGTCCCGCCCGCTCGCACCCGCCGGCGTCGAGCGAGTGCCCACCACACTCGCCATCGAGGACGTCACCGGCACGCGCTGGCTCGAGACGGAGCACGCCGGCAAGGTGAAGATCCCCGAGGAGAATGCGGCGGCTGCGCTGGAGGTGATGAGCCGTTTCGCCGTCGACCCGCGCTGGCTGATCTACCTGCCGCCGACGATGTCGCCGGCCTCGGCATCGCAGATGGACGGCTACCTGGAGCGCCCCGAGCCGGCCTTCGAGGAGTTCGCCACGTGGGGCGTCACGCGCGTCGTGTGCGAGGAGAAGCACATGGGCTCGCGCGCCATCGCCGTCATCGCCCGCGATGCCGAGGCCGCCGAGCGCCGATTCGGCGTCACCGACGGCAGCACCGGGGCCGTCTACACCCGCACGGGGCGCAGCTTCTTCGACGACACCACGGCGCTCGTCGACCGGCTGCGGGACGCCGTCGCGCCGCTCTTCCACGAGTTGACCACGGACTGGCTCGCGCTCGACTGCGAGTTGTTGCCCTGGTCGGTGAAGGCGCTCGACCTGATCCGGGCGCAGTATGCCGCGACCGGTGCGGCAGCGACTGCCGCTCTGCCACAAGCGATCTCGGCGCTCGAACGGGCTGCGGATCGCGGGCTGGAGGTCAGCGATCTGCTTGCGCGGACCAGCGCGCGGCTGGACAACGCGCGCGCGTTCCGGGCGGCTTACGCGGCATACTGCCGGCCCACCGACGGCCTCGACGGCGTGACCATCGCGCCCTTCCAGATCCTCGCTGCCGAAGGTCGCACACTCGCGCTGACGCAGTCCCACGAGTGGCATCTGGCCCAGCTCGGGCGTCTGGACCACCCGCTCATCGCCCCTACCCGGCACCGTTTCGTCGACCTCGGCTCCGACACCGAACGGGCAGCCGCCGCGCAGTGGTGGGAGGAGCTGACCGGTGCCGGCGGGGAGGGCATGGTCGTCAAGCCGGCCGGCCTGGTCGCGGGTCGCATCCAGCCCGGTCTGAAGGTGCGGGGCCGCGAGTATCTGCGGATCATCTACGGCGCCGACTACACCGACTCCTTGGGTTTGTTGCGCCAGCGTCAGCTGGGCAAGAAGCGCAATCTCGCTCTGCGAGAACACGGACTAGGCGTGGACGCGATCGACGCCTTCGTCCGTGGTGAACCGCTGTGGAAAGTCCACCAGCTGGTCTTCTCCGTCCTCGCACTCGAGTCCGAGCCTGTCGACCCGCGGCTGTAGCGGCGACCACAGGGCGAGCGAAAGTGACCGGTCGCGCCAGAATGCGACCGCTAGCAGGGCGTGGATCTCGTGTTCAGCGCCAACTACCATCCAGACCTCGTACGCCGGTGTCGACCCAGCTCACACAGCCGCTGCGGGAGCCTAGGTGTTGGAGACGGGGCACCTGGTCATGTCCGGCGATGCATCGGAGTTGTTGGCGGACAGCCGGATTCAGGAGAACTATCTGGGGATCGCGTGAGTTGGGCAGCATCACGCGGGCAAGCCCTGGCGCCCGCCGGCGCGGCTCGATAGTTTCGGTGTATGAGCAGCTTGCTCCAGCACAAGCTGATGTCGGCGACCGAGGCCATCGACCTGCTCGGGGGCGGTCAGACCGTCGTCGTGCCGACC
>JAGQUE010000622.1 GCA_020438665.1 Nocardioidaceae bacterium
GCGGCTGCTGCGACGGCAGCGCCCCGATGTGCTACCCACTCGGCGACTTCTTCCTCAGCGACGCCGACGTCCACCTCGGCGAGCTCGAGGTCGGGCTCCCCGAGACGGTCGGGGTGTGGATGGCCAAGGCGCAGTTCGCCTACTGGTCCCACACCCACCTGACCATCGACGTGGTCCCGGGCCGCGGCGCCGGCTTCTCGGTCGAGTCGCCCACCGGTAAACGGTTCATCATCCGCTCGCGGCTGTTCACCGACGAGGAGTCGGCCATGCTCAACGGCTGACGGGCTCATCGCCCGACGGCTGGGTCCGGCCGGCATCGAAGTCGATGACCAGGTCCATGCCGGCCGCCCAGTGGGTCAGCCCGCGGTGCTCCGTGGTGCGCAGGCTCGCCGCCAGCGTCACCAGGATGATGCCGAGCAGGACCCAGGTGCTGCCGGGGAAGGTGAGCGCCAGCACCGTCGTGAACGCCCCCACCCCGAGCACGAGCTTGACCAGCCGGCGGGGGAACGTCGCACTGCCGCCGTGAGGCACCGACCTCACGTCGATGGCCCACTCCCCCACGGTGCGGCCGGTCACGAGGACGAGGAGCGCCTCCACCGCCAGCGGGACGCCGAGCTGGACGACGGTGGTCATCGTCGGGTCCACCTCGTTCCAGTGGAGACCCTGGCCATAGACGCTGTAGCCGCGCCACGCGATGATCGCGGCCACGCCGGTGGCGCCGATGAAGACCGCGTCGCTGAGGAACCCGACCCAGCGCCGGCCCAGACTGATCGTGGTCGGCAAGACGATCTTGGCGGGGCGGTGGCGCTTGATGAGGACCCTCGCGAGGACCCCACCGACGAAGGCGCCGGCCGTGTTGACCAGGAGGTCGTCGACGTCGAAGACGCGGTAGGCGCAGTGGTAGAGGTGCCACACGCCCGTCAGCTGGGTCGTCTCGATCGCCAGCGAGATCGCGCAGCCCAGGATCGTGGTGACGACGACACCGCGGTGCAGCACCAGCCGCACGAAGAAGCCGAGCGGGACGAACAGCAGCACGTTGAGCGCGAGCTGCATGAACGCGACGTTGTGGAGCAGCTGGGACGGGCCGAGCAGCCCCTGCTCCAAGACCGGCCGGAACGACCCGAGCACCTCGAGCTGCCGAGCCCGGCACGCGAAGGTGTTGTCGATCGGGAACGGCAGTAGCGTGTAGGTCCACAGCGCCAGGCCATAGACGGCCGCCCCGATCAGCGTGACGACGTCGAGCGGGCCCAGCCGACCGTCGCGCCGGTACTGCACCGCCGCCGTCGGCGCGAGCAACAAGATGGCGACGACCAGCCCGACGACCGTGGCGATCAGTCCGTTGAACACCTGCTGCGACACGGTGCCGAACTCTAGTGTGCGACCGCGCTGGTCCGACCGGAGGGACGCTGCTGCTGTCGCCAGATGAGCAGCGCCAGGAACCCGGGGAACACGACGATGTAGACCGGGAAGGCCCAGTCGGCGAAGGTCCACCGCTGGAGCGTCAGCAGGGTGAGCGCTCCCCCGGCCGACACGAACACGAAGAACAGCGGGTGCTCGGTCT
>JAGQUE010000623.1 GCA_020438665.1 Nocardioidaceae bacterium
GATCTCGTAGTCGTCGCGCATCGACGCGTGGGAGGCCACGAACAGGTCGCCGACCCGCTGCCAGGAGCCGTGGGCCGCCGCGGCCACGACCTCGTCGACCCGCTCGATCTCGGTGACGACGTGGCGCACCCGACGCCGGACCCGGTCGTCGTCCAGTCGCTGGAGGTCGGCGAGGGTCGCGTCCCGCAGGGAGCCGATGCCGAGCTCGGCGACCGCCCGCTCGCAGTCGGCCCGGCGAGCGGCATAGCCGCCGTCGACCAGCGCGTGACTGACCCGGGTGTCGACCACCAGGAAGGTAACCCCGGCCTCGTGCAACGGCAGCCTCACCTGGGTGCGGGAGCCGTCCTGGAAGTCGAGCAGGAGCGCTCGCCCCTCCTGGGCGAACAGCGACACGGCCTGGTCCATGCCCCCGGTCGGAGCACCCGCCACCTCGATCTCCGCACGCATGCAGGCCGGCACGAGCAGCTCGCGCACCTCATCGGTCAGTGAGCCCCCCAGTGAGGCCACGACCGCGGCGGCCACGGAGCACTCGATGGCGGCCGAGCTCGACAGGCCCGCGCCCACCGGGACGGTGCTGTCGATGACCACCTCCACGCCGGGCACCTCATAGCCGACGTCGGCGAGCGACCACAGCACCCCGGCCACATAGGCCGGCCAGCCGCCGGGGTGTCCGGGGCCGACGTCCGCGAGGGTCCCCTCCCAGGTGTCGTCGGCCTGAGCGCTGCGCAGCCGGATGGCGCCGTCCTCGCGCAGCCGCACCGCCGCATAGGTGGCGTGGGGAAGGGCGACGGGCAGACAGCGGCCGGCGTTGTAGTCGGTGTGCTCGCCGATGAGGTTGACCCGGCCGGGCGCGCGTCCGACGGCCGTGGCGTCCTCGCCGAACGCCTCGCGGAACCGAGCGCGGACGGAGGCGGCCATGGTCATCGGGGAGCCCGCGTCGATCAGGTGCATGCTCCGACCCTAGAACGAGCAGCCGCCGCCTTTGTCGGAGAGTCCGTGCGGGGTCGGCGTCAGCCGCGGGACGAGCGCTCCGTCCGGCCACGCACGATCCCGACGAACTCCTGGACGTCCGGGGTGTCGCGGTCCCTGCGCCATGCGAGCCCCACCGTGGTGGGCTCGAGGTCGAGCACCGGCCGCCAGATCGCGTCCTTGCGGTGATAGAGCCGGGCCACCGACATCGGCATGATCGCCACGGCGGTGCCGCTCGCGGCCACCTCGACGGCATCACGGGCCGTCATGGGCGGGAAGCCCAGCTGCTCGGCCACCGCCTCGAGCCCGACCGGAGGTGGCAGCGCGAACTGCTCGTGGGCCAGGTCGGCCGCGGGCACCTCGTCGTACGCCGCCACGACGTGGTCGCGCGCCGCCACCACGACGGGCTGCTCCTCATAGAGGCGGATCAGGTGCAGGTCCTCGTGGCGGACCGGCAGGCGGACGATCGCGACGTCGAGGCTGTCGTCTCTCAGCCGGAGGTCCTGCTCGTCCTCGGTGATCGGCACCAGCTGGATCGGCTGGCCCGGGCGCCTCCGTTGCCAGGCGGCGGCCCACTTGTCGGGGGTCGCCCCGGTGACGAAGCCGACCCGGAAGGCGCCCGGGCGGCGCTGGGCCAGCTCGGATGCAGCCTGTTCGGCACTGGGCTGCTCGCTGATGGGCTGCTCGCTGATGGACTGCTGGCTGGTGGACTGCTGGGTCACGCGGCCTCCCCTCCGGTGTCTCGTGCTCTCGACCAGGTGCCCCGAGTGTTCCGACTCGGCCTGGCCGCGGCGCTGCCGAGGTGACGCTTCATCAAGGTAGGTAGGCGAAGCCGCACTTACCCAGGCGAACTCCGCGAGGTAGGTGAGGG
>JAGQUE010000624.1 GCA_020438665.1 Nocardioidaceae bacterium
CCAGATGCTCTTCGGCGACGCCAAGCAGCGCGTCGAGGACATCGTGCGGTCGCTGCCCGAGGGCGCGGGTCAGGCCAGCGGGAAGGCCGCGAGCGCCTCATAGCGCGGACGCTTGTTGGGTCCCTCACCCAGGTGTGAGGCGATGAGCTCGATCTCCTGCACCGGCCACTCGGGGCCGGAGTAGGAGTCGAGCAGCCTCACCCACGGCGTCACGTCGCGCGGCGAGCCGAGCCTGGCCACGGTGAGGTGGGGCTTGAACCGCTGCCCGTCGACGTCGATCCCGGCCTTGCTCGCGGCCGCGCGAGCCCCCACCGACAGCCGGCGGAGCTCCTCGAAGCCGTGCTCGTCGAGATCGAGGCCGGCCCAGACCACCCGTGCGCGCGCCGCATGGGGGAACGCCCCGCCGCCGTGGATGCGGGTCCGGAAGGGGGTCCGCTTGCGCGCCGCCCGCTCCAGCCGCTCCACCAGGTCGTCGACGTTGCGGTCGGGCACCTCGGCCAGGAACGCCAGCGTCACGTGCACCTGGTCGGCCAGCACCCACCGGAAGCCCCCCGCTTCCCGTCGTACGTCGAGGAACGTGTCGAGGTCCTCGATCGCGTCCTCCGGAGGCCGCACCGCCACGAACATCCGCATGGGGCAAGGGTAGGGAGGCTCCCCGCGCCAGCGGGGCCTGGACGGCGACATGCCCCCAGGGTGGAGACCATGGGGGCATGCGGGGATCGGCTCGGGCTGGGCCCCTATTCGCCGCCCCCGGTCGTGGTGGCGACGACGTCCTCCCAGCTCGCGCTTGCGCCGGTGTGGCCGGCGTTGACGATGGCGAACGTGCTGAACCCGACGGCCACGACGGTCACCAGGACACCGAGGGCAGCTACGCCGCGGCCGATCGGCTTGGCCGGGCGCGGCCTGAGCAGGAAGAAGACGACCAGGACGACCGCGATGGCGAGCACATAGAGGCTCGCGGCGGCCATGTCCCCGGCCTCGGCGTGCTCCTCGACGAGTGAGCGCTGGGCAGCGCTCGCCAGCTGGTCGACGCGGTGCTGCAGCGACTCACCGCTGGACGCCGCGACGGCGGCGCTGAGGCCGGCACCAACGCCGGTGAGCACGGTCGGCCAGCGCAGCGCCATGCGCCAGTCGGCCTTGATGACATAGATGACCAGCAGCAGCGCTGCGAGCGGCCCGAGGACGACCGCCGCATGCACCACGAGGGGGTGGATGGGCAGTCCCGCGATCGTGTCGAACATGGCATTCCTCTCAAAGGTTCTGACACCACCAGAGGCTAGGTTCGAGGCGCTGAGAGATCTCTGAGAGAGTCTGTGATTGATGCGCGTGCTGGTCGTGGACGACGAGAGGCCCCTGGCCGAGACCCTCCGGGTGGGCCTGGCCCAGGAGGGGTTCGTCGTCGACGTCGCCCACGAGGGCATGACCGGTGAGGCGATGGCGACCCACGGCGACTATGACGTCGTCGTGCTCGACATCATGCTGCCGGGTGTCAACGGCTACGACATCCTCAAGAACATGCGCCGCCACGAGGTCTGGACGCCGGTGCTGATGCTCACCGCCAAGGACGGCGAGTTCGACCAGACCGACGCCTTCGACCTGGGGGCCGACGACTACCTCACCAAGCC
>JAGQUE010000625.1 GCA_020438665.1 Nocardioidaceae bacterium
TCCCGTCGCCGACCTCGCCATGCCCGTTGCCGCCCCACACCCAGCCGGATCCAAACAGCCGGATCCCGCCGCTCACGGACGCGCCTGGCGCCAGCCGGGCCCAGCGGCCCGGGAGCTGGACGGGCGCCGTACGCCGTCGGGTGGTGCCGTCACCCAGCTGGCCGGAGTCGTTGCGGCCCCAGCACCAGCCGGTGTCGTCGGCGCGGACGCCGCACACGCTGGCACCGGTGACCTCGAGGGAGGACCAACCACCCGGGAGCTGGACGGGCTCGGCGCGGTCGGTCGTCGTCGCGTCACCGACCTGGCCGGAGTCGTTGCGGCCCCAGCACCAACCGGTGCCGTCGGTGCGGACGCCGCAGGTCGAGCCGAAGGTCGTCACGATCGAGCGCCAGGACCCGGGCAGCTGCACCGGCTCGGTGCGGTCGACCGTCGTGCCGTCGCCCACCTCACCGAGGGCGTTGGCGCCCCAGCACCAACCCGACCCGTCCTGCCGCACCCCGCAGACGGTGTCGGTGCCCAGCGAGAGGCTCGTCCAGTGCCCCGGCAGCTGCACCGGTGAGAGCCGATCCGTCGTGGTCCCGTCGCCGACGGTGCCGTGCGCGTTGCCGCCCCAGCACCAGGCCGAGCCGTCGGTCTGGATGCCGCAGGTGTCGGTGTAGCCCTGGACGATCGAACGCCAGGTCCCGGGCAGCTGATAGGGGGTCAGCCGGTCGTCGGTCGTCCCGTCGCCGACCAGTCCGCCCGCGTTGTAGCCCCAGCACCAGCCGGTCTCGTCGGTCCGGATCCCGCAGGGGGCGGCACCGCCGGCCAGGGACGTCCACTCGCCCTGGAGGGCCACGGGGCTCAGCGCGTCGCTCGTGGTCCCGTCGCCCACGCTCCCGAACACGTTGAGCCCCCAGCACCAGCCGGTGCCATCCGTGGCCAGACCGCACGTTGTCGCCCCGTCGGTGGCCAGGCTCGCCCAGGTCCCCGGCAGCTGGATCGGGACGGTCCGGTCGGCGGTGGTCCCATCGCCCACCGCGGCATAGGTGTTGTCACCCCAGCACCATCCGGAGCCGTCGGTGCGCACGCCGCAGCTGGTCGTCCATCCCACCGTCAGCGACACCCAGCGGGTCGCCCGGTCCACCGGGCCGCGGACGGCCTTGATGGCGAGCCTTGTCGTGTCGCTGCGACCGCGGCGGTCGGTGAACCTCAGGGTGACCTGACGACTCTCCTGCAGCCCGGCCCGTCCGCCGATCGTGGCGCCACGCAGGCGCAGGCCCCGCGGGAGTCGGCCGGCATCGATCGACCAGGTCCCCCGGCGCCCGTCGGCCGTCGTGAGGGCCACCGAGTAGGGCCGCTCGACGAAGGCCCGCGGCAGGCGCTTCGTGGTGATCTCCGGGTCGCCAGCCACGCGGACCCTCGCCGCGCGCTGCTGCTCGTGGCGCGGTGTCGCACTGGCCGGCGGCGCGGTCGGCAGCCACGTGGACAGGACGACGGCGATGACGAGGGCCCCCGAGCGTTTCATCCTCGCCATGATGCCGCCGTACGACGCCGGACCGCCACCCCGAGCGGGACGTCGTGCCTGGTGGCTGCTCTGGCAGCCAGGTCCGATGGCGTCCGCCGGGGCCGCGGGGGTACGACGGAGCGAGGCGCCCTCAGGTGGCCATGGCATCGGCGCGGCGGATGACGTCCGCGCAGAAGGACTCCATCTCGGCGGCGTCGTCGATGTATTGCGACGGCTTGAGGCCGAACGTGGTGAAGCCGGCCTCGAGCTGGCCGGGGATCGCGGCCATCGCCTGACCGAGGTCGGCGCAGGAGTGGTCGTCGGGGAAGACCGCGCGGGTGCCGCCGATCCACTCCAGCTCGCTCGCGTCGCGACCAGCGGCCGCCATCGCGTCGGTCAGGGCGAGGATGTCGCCCTCCGTGGGTGCCCCGAGCGGGTGCCAGCCGTGACCGTGGGCGACCAGTCGGCGCAGCAGTGCGCCGTGGAGCTTCTGTCCACCGAACCACAGTCGCGGCCCGTCGGCGTGGAACGCCCGCGGCTCGATGCTGATGTCGTGGAAGGAGAAGAACTCCCCCTCAAAGCTGATCGGTCCCGGTCCCCAGGCGAGCCGCAGGATCGCCAGCTGCTCGTCGAGGATCGTGCCGCGCTGGCCGAACGGCACCCCGAGGGCGTCGTACTCGTCGCGGCTCCAGCTCACCGTCGGCTGGACGACCAGGCGCCCGCCGCTCAGCAGGTCGAGGGTGCCGAGCTCCCGGGCGAGCAGGAGCGGGTG
>JAGQUE010000626.1 GCA_020438665.1 Nocardioidaceae bacterium
GGGCTCTTCCCCCACCAGAAGATCGCGGTCAACGTCGCGACCGTGCTGTCCCTGCTCGGCACCTCCAAGGCCCAGGCGAGGGCCCGGGCCCTCGAGCTGCTCGAGCTGGTCGGCCTCGACCCGGACACGTATGCCGACCGCTATCCCCACCAGCTCTCCGGCGGCCAGCAGCAGCGCGTCGGAGTGGCCCGTGCCCTTGCCGCCGACCCGCCGGTGCTGTTGATGGACGAGCCGTTCGGGGCGGTCGACCCGGTCATCCGCTCCCGGCTCCAGGACGAGTTCCTCCGGCTCCAGCGCGAGCTGCACAAGACCGTCGTCCTGGTGACCCACGACATCGACGAAGCGGTCCGGCTGGGTGACCGGGTGGCGGTCTTCGCGACCGGCGGCCGGATGGCCCAGGTCGGCACGCCGGCCCAGGTGCTCGGCCGCCCGGCCGACGACTTCGTCGCCGACTTCGTCGGATCGACGAGCAGCCTGCGCCGGCTGGCGGTCACCGCCATCGACGCCGCCCACCTCGAACCCCTCGACGGCCTGACCACCGGCGACCTCGGCAGCGTCATCGAGGCGGAGTCGACGCTGGAGGAGGCCCTGGCGGCCCTGTTGCGCGCCGACAGCAACGTGGTCGGCGTACGGCGCGGTGCGCAGTTCTTGGGCGTGCTCACGCCCAACGGCGTGCACCAGGCCCTGCGCGAGTCGTTGCGCGAGGTGTGAGCCCGGGGACTCGGCCCGGGGACTCGGCCCGCGGACTCGGCCGTGCGGAGGCTCAGCCGGCCTGGGCGACACCCCGTGCGGGCGCGTGCCCGCCGAGCTGCCAGGCGTCGAGCTCGGCCCTGATCACGTCGCGCTCCTGCTCGAGCTCGGCAACGCGCACGATCGCCTCGGCGGCGCGCTCCTCGGCCTCGTCGAGCTTGGCGGCGTAGTGGACCGTCTTGGCCTCGGCCTCGTCGGCTCGACGCTGCTCGGCACGCAGCTTGCGGGCCGTCTCGGCGGCGCGGTGCTGGGCGGCGACCAGGGCGTCCTCGACCTGGGCGAGCGCGGTCTGGCTGCGGGCCAGCCGCTCGCCCATCGAGCGGGCGAACACGGTGTTCTCGGCGGACCGGGCCTCGGTGAGCTGGGCATAGGCCTTGGCCTCGGTTGCCTTGACGTGGCCGGTCTCGCGACGCGCGTCCATGAGTTCGGCGTGGGTGATGACGGTGGCGGCGACGCCGAGCACGACGGCTGCGACGGCAGCGGCGACGATCAGCCAGAACGAGCCGACGACCACGGCCCCTCCGACGAGAGCGGCAGCCAGGACGAGGAAGGCCGTAGCCGCCACCAGACGGCGGCTACGTTGACGGCGACGAGCGCTGGGGGAAGATGCCATGGGGGCAGACTAAGCGCCCCGATCCCCCGAACCCGTGCGACACGCTCGCTCGAGGAGCACCCCCGCCACGGTCATCGCGACGGCGGCGAGGGCCGCTGCCCCCGCGTGAATCATCCGGTCGGGGCCACCTTCGGCAGCCACGCCGACCCAGCTCAGGGCATAGCCGACATAGGCCCCGGCCACCAGGGCACCGGCCAGCGCGCTGGCCCGACCGGCCACGAACCGGTTGACCATCTGGTGTGGGGCGGGTCGCTCGTGCTGGCCGCGCATGGCGCGCGCGGTCGACCACCCGACCGCGAACAGCAGCGCGGCGACGAAGGCCAGCGCCAGGGCCGGCAGCCAGGTCACCTGGAAGGCGACCCCGTTGACGCGCTCGCTGAGGGGATGGGCCAGCCACCCGGCGACCAGTCCCACGATCGCCCAGCCGGCCAGCGCCGCTGGGGAGACCGGGCGCAGCGTGCCGGGGGGCTGCTGTTCGTCCTCGGGGTCGTCCGGAGGGAAGGGCGCCTGATCCCTCACGGCATCTCGAGCACCAGATCGTCGCGGCGGGCGATCCCGCTCCGGTCGGTCTTGGCGAGCAGGTCGGCCACTGGCCCGGCGTCGGGGAGCACGGCGTCTGGCTCGAGGTCGTGCCAGGGCTGGAGCACGAAGGCACGCTCGGCGGCGCGGGGGTGCGGCAGCCGGAGGGACTCGGTGTCGGAGCGACGGTCGCCGACGACGATGAGGTCGACGTCGAGCGTCCGCGGCTCGTTGGCGGCCCCCGAGCGCTCTCGCTCATAGGCGTCCTCGATGGCGAGCGCGCGGTCGAGGAGGCGGTGGGCGGGGAGCGTCGTGTCGAGCAGGACCACGGCATTGAGGTAGTCGGGCGACCCGTCGGGGGCGCCGACCGCCGCTGTCTCATAGACCGGCGACACCGCGGTGAGATAGACGTCGGGGGTGTCCGCCAGCGACGTCAGCGCGCCCTGGAGGCACGACATCCGGTCGCCCAGGTTGGACCCCAAGGCGATCACGACCCGGCGGATCGGGTGCATCTCACCGGTGATGGTGTCGGCGTCGATCAGATGCGGGTTTGGCGTCTGGCTCATGGGCGCTCCTCTCGTCGGCGAGTGATCGTCACGGCCACGTCGGCGAAGTGGGCGTCGATGGGTGCATGCGGCTTGTGCACCGTGACCCGAGCCCATTGAACACGTCTATCCAAGCAGCATCTGTCTGCCAGGCGTCCAGCAAGTGTCTCGATCAGGTCCACCGGGTGCGACTCCACGTCGGCCTTGACCGCCATCGTCAGCGCGCCGTAGTCGACGGTGTCGGCGAGGTCGTCGGAGGCCGCCGCCGGCGCGAGGTCGACCCCGAGCACCAGGTCGATGACGAACACCTGCCCCTCGCGCCGCTCCTCGGGGAACACCCCGTGGAAGCCGAAGCACTCGATCCCGGTGACGGCCAGCTCGTCTGTCATCCACTCCCCTTCTCGTCGACAGACATACGCTCCCACACCGCGAGGGCATCGCGCGTGGCGCGTACGTCGTGGACGCGCAGGCCCCACAGGTCGTGCTCGGCCAGCAGGGCGACGAGCGCGGCATGGGCGTGCTCGCGGTCGCCGGTGGGCCGGGGCGTGCCGCCGGGGTCGGCGAGCAGCGACCCGAGGAAGGACTTGCGGGACGCTCCGATCAGCAGCGGGAACCCGAGGGCGGCGAGCCGGTCGAGCGAGCGGAGCAGCTCCCAGTTGTGGGTGGCGGTCTTGGCGAAGCCGAGCCCCGGGTCGAGGATCACCCGGTCGTCGGGGATGCCGGCGGCCCGGATCTCCGCGACGCGGTCGGCGAGCTCGGCGCAGACCGCCGCGACGACGCCGCCCTGCTCGTCGTAGGACGCGAACTGCTGCATGCGGTCGCTGTGGGCCCGCCAGTGCATCGCGAGATAGGAGGCCCCGCCGGACGCGACCACGGCCAGGATGCCGGGATCGGCGAGGCCGCCGGAGACGTCGTTGACGAGCGCGGCCCCGGCGTCGACGGCCGCGCGCGCCACCTCGGCCCGCATGGTGTCGACCGAGACGGCCACGCCCTCCCGAGTGAGCCGCTCGACCACGGGCACGACGCGGTGGAGCTCCTGCTCGAGGGGCGGCCGGGCCGCGCCCGGCCGGGTGGACTCACCGCCCACGTCGACCCAGTCTGCGCCGAGCGCCGCCATCTCCAAGCCGTGGGCGACGGCCGCATCGACGTCGTCCCAGAGGCCGCCGTCGGAGAAGGAGTCGGGTGTCACGTTGAGGATGCCCATCACCTGCGGCCGCCGAGCGGACACCGTGATCAGCCCCCGCGGTGGATCAGCGACATGGCCTCGGCACGGGTGGCCGGGCTGTGCATCACGCCCCGGACGGCGGAGGTGATGGTGCGCGCCCCGGCCTTGCGGACGCCGCGCATGGTCATGCAGAGGTGCTCGGCCTCGATGACGACGATGCAGCCGCGGGCCTCGAGGATCTCCATCAGCGCGTCGGCCACCTGCGTGGTCAGCCGCTCCTGGACCTGGGGTCGCTTGGCATAGACGTCGACGAGCCGGGCCAGCTTGGACAGGCCGGTGATCTTGCCGCTCTCGGCCGGGATGTAGCCGACGTGGGCCACGCCCGTGAACGGCACGAGGTGGTGCTCGCACATCGACCACAGCTCGATGTCGCGCACCAGGACCATCTCGTCGTGGCCGATGTCGAAGGTCGTGGTCAGCACGTCCTCGGGGGTCTGCCGCAGACCGGAGGTGAGCTCGGCATAGGCGCGGGCGACCCGGGCCGGGGTGTCCTGGAGCCCCTCGCGGTCGGGGTCCTCCCCGATGGCGACCAGCAGCTCGCGTACGGCGGCCTCGGCGCGGGCATGGTCGAACGCGGGCACGCTCGCGGGCTCCCGGTCGGGGAGCGAGATCGGGTCGGTCATCGTGGCGGGCTGGTCAGCCCCGGGTCACCGTGCACGTCGCCGCCCGGCCCGGGTGGGGTGACGATCACGCCGTTGTCGGGGACGGGGACGGGGACGCCGGGCACCACGGCGGTGCCATTGGTCCCATTGGTGCCGTTGACGCGGTCGCGGATCTCCTGGGGGATCTCCACGGGCGGGATCGCCGACGGGTTGCGCTCGGGTGAGCCGGTCCACGCGGGCCGCTCGGGGAACTTGCGCAGGTCGGCGAAGATCGCGGCGGCCTGGTCGCGGTCGAGGGTCTCCTTGTCGACCAGCTCGAGCACCAGCGCATCGAGGACGTCGCGGTTGAGCTCGAGGATGTCGAAGGCCTCCTGGTGGGCGTCGGCGAGGAGCTTCTTGGTCTCCTCGTCGACGACCGCGGCGACGTCCTCGGAGTAGTTGCGGGTGTGGCCGAGGTCGCGGCCCAGGAACGGCTCGGAGTTGCTGTCGCCCAGCTTGATCGCGCCCAGCCGCTCGGTCATGCCGTATTGGGTGACCATGGCCCGAGCCAGCGAGGTGGCCTTCTCGATGTCGTTGCCGGCGCCGGTGGTCGGGTCGTGGAA
>JAGQUE010000057.1 GCA_020438665.1 Nocardioidaceae bacterium
TGCGCAGGTGGTCGTCGAGCTCGGTGCGCGGGACCGCGGACCCCCAGTCGGGCAGCGAGCCGCCCGGCCAGGGCAGGTGCAGGGTCTGGCCGAAGCCGTGGGCCCGCAGGCCTTGGCTGGTGGTGTGGGCGCGCACCCAGCCCTCGAGGCCGAGCTTGATGAGCTCCGCGACCGCGCGCGGCGTGAGCCCGTCGCCACAGGTCTTGTCACGGGGGAAGACCGCCGCGTCGGTGAGGACCACGTCGAGCCCGTGGCGGGCAGCCCACGCAGCCGCCGAGGACCCGGCCGGGCCGGCGCCGACCACGAGCACGTCGGTGGTCAGATCCGCGCCGCGGGCCGGGGTCTGGTCGGAGGACGCCACGGCCCGATTCTGTCAGCCCGGACGGTGCCTCCCAAACCGCCGCCGACGCTGACCGCGGTCAGCCGATGGGGCGCCGGAACGGCTTGTGCGACAGCAGGTGGACCCTGGCGTTGCGGCAGCCTGTGGTCGGGTGCTTCACGAACTGGGAGTGCGTCTCGTTGGGGATATAGACGCGGAACCCGTCGACGGGGGACGGGTGGCAGCGCTTCTTGGGGTAGTTCTGCGCAACGACCGCGTCGACCGGGCTCAGCAGCGACTGGCCGGGCTTGAGGACATAGCGGTGGACCGTGGCCGGCGTCCGGTCAGCGGCTGCTCCGATCTGGGTGCCGTCGCTGTCCCCGACATAGGACAGCCCGCCATAGCCGCCGGTGCGGCACGAGGCGTCGGAGACGTTCTTGATCTTGATGACGCCGTAGCGGTGGCCCATGCCGGCGTCGCGGGCGTGATAGCTGACGGCGACGTCGCCGGCCGTGCACGCGGGGACGGTGGCGTCGGCGGCCTGCGCGCCGGTCGGGGCGAGCGCGGCCAGGGCGCCGGTGACGACGGCGGTGGACAGGATGGCCGAGAACCATCGGGTGGCGCGGGTGTTGTTCATGGCTCCTCCTTGGTGGCCGGGTGTGGCCTCACCCCCTAGGAGGCTCGCCGGGACCATGCAGTTGCCGGACGCGGCTGAGAATTCGCGAAGAGAGCCGACGTCCAGACCGCTCCGCAGTGCGTGGACCGTCAATGCCAGCCGGGCCGACCCCCCAGGTGAGGGGGCCGACCCGGCCGGATGGAGCAGGGACTGCGGTCAGTTCTGGTAGGACCCGAAGTCGAAGTCGTCCAGCGCCACCGCCTGGGCTGCGCCCGCGGTGCCGAACTCGTAGTCATAGGAGTCATAACCGGTGACCGAGTAGGCCGCCGCCCGCGCCTCCTCGGTCGGCTCGACCCGAACGTTGCGATAACGCTCGAGGCCGGTGCCGGCCGGGATCAGCTTGCCGATGATCACGTTCTCCTTCAGCCCCAGCAGGGAGTCGGAGCGACCGTGGATCGCGGCGTCGGTGAGCACCCGGGTGGTTTCCTGGAAGGAGGCCGCCGAGAGCCAGGACTCCGTGGCCAGCGAGGCCTTGGTGATGCCCATGAGCTCGGGACGACCCGAGGCCGGCTTGCCGCCCTCGGAGACGACGCGACGGTTCTCGGTCTCGAAGATCGCCCGGTCGACCAGGTCGGAGGGCAGCAGGTTGGTGTCACCGGACTCGATGACCGTCACCCGCCGCAGCATCTGCCGGACGATGATCTCGATGTGCTTGTCG
>JAGQUE010000627.1 GCA_020438665.1 Nocardioidaceae bacterium
CATCTCGTGGAGTCCCTCGACGGTCTCCGGCGACACATCGCCCTGCATCCCTGCGGGGTTCTGCTCTCCGACTCCTCGCTGCTGGGCCGCACACCGGTGGAGGCCAGTTGGTTGGGTTTGCCGATGAGCCAGTTCGACAAGGACGACGTCGAGGACCTCGGCCTGCTCAAGCTCGACGTCCTCGGGATCCGGATGCAGTCCTCGATGGCGCACGCCCTGACCGAGATCGAGCGCGTCGACGGCGTCCGGATCGACCTCGACGACGAGGTGCAGGTGCCCTTCGACGACTCGGCGACCTACTCGATGATCAGCAGCTCCAAGACCCTCGGGGTCTTCCAGATCGAGTCGCCGGGGCAGCGCGAGCTGGTCGGCAAGTCCGGGATCGGGTCGTTCTCCGACATCATCACCGACATCTCGCTGTTCCGGCCGGGGCCGGTCAAGAGCGACATGGTGACCCCCTATCTCGACGCCAAGCAGGGGTGGAAGCCGCCGTCCTACCTCCACGACGACCTTCGGCCCATCCTCGGCGAGACCCAGGGCGTGGTGGTCTTCCACGAGCAGGTCATCGAGATGATCGCGCTGTTCGCCGGGGTCGACTACGCCGAGGCCGACGAGAAGCGGCGGGCGCTGGGTGACACCGAGGGGATGGCCGAGACCAAGCGCTGGTTCTATCCGCGGGCGCTCGGCCGCGGCTATCCGCTGGCCGCGATCGAGCAGGTGTGGAAGGTGCTGGAGGCGTTCGCGTCGTTCGGTTTCTGCAAGGCCCACGCGGCGGCGTTCGCGCTGCCGACCTTCCAGTCGGCCTGGCTCAAGGCCCACTGGCCGGCCCACTTCCTGGCCGGGGTGCTCACCCACGACCCCGGGATGTATCCCAAGCGGCTCATCCTCGACGACGCCCGCCAGTGCGGCATCGCGATCCTCGGACTCGACGTCAACGCCTCCGAGAAGACCTTCACCGTCGAGGCGATGGGGTCCCTCGACGAACCCCCGCCGGTGGTGCTCGGCCACTCCTCGCGAACCCCGGGCGACGGCTGGCCCGACGGCCGCGCCTATGGCATCCGGCTGGCCCTGGCCGAGGTCAAGGGGATCTCCGAGGCCGAGGTCGACCGCATCGTCGCCGGCCGCCCCTACCACTCGTTGACCGACTTCTGGCACCGCGCCCACGTGTCCCGGCCGGTGGTGGAGCGGCTGGTGCTGGCCGGCGGGTTCGACAGCATCTATCGGATCGGCTCCGTCCCGCTCGACGTACGCCGGCGCCGTCAGGTCACCCGCCGCGACCTGCTCCTCCAGGTCGCCGACCTCGACCGCCACGCCCGTGCCCTCGACCGTGCCACCCGCGGGCGTGGCCTCGCGGTCGGTCGGCACCCGACCGCGGCCACGACCCGCGCCGACCAGGCGGCGGCGCGCAACAGCGTCGACCCGCTCGTCCGCGAGGAGTCGCCGGCCATGGAGCGTCACCCGCTCGCCGAGCCGGGGGTGTGGGCCAAGGCGGCCGCCCAGTCACAGGCGACCGCGGCGCCGCGGCCGGTGACCTCGGTCCAGCTCGCCCTCGACCTCGGCGACGGGCCGGTCGAGGGCGAGGTGAGCGGGCTGCCCGAGCTCGACGTGCAGGAGAAGATGAAGGCCGAGCTGGAGATCCTCGGCCTCGACGCCAGCCGTCACGTCGTCGACTCCTACGCCGAGCTGCTCGACGTGCTCGGGGTGACCCGCAGCCGTGACCTGCTGCGTCGCCGCAGCCGCTCCGAGCTGCTCGTCGCCGGGGTCAAGGTCGCCACCCAGACCCCGCCGATCCGGTCGGGCCGACGCGTCATCTTCCTGACCCTCGACGACGCCACCGGGCCGGTCGACGCCACCTTCTTCGAAGACGTCCAAGGCCCCTATGCCGCCACGGTCTTCCACTCCTGGCTGCTGGTGGTCCGCGGCGAGCTGCGCCGCACCGGCCGCCGTGGCGTCTCGCTGCGCGCCACCGGCGCCTGGGAGCTGCCGGCCCTCGCCACCATCTGGGAGCGCGAGGGGATCGAGGCGGTCCACGAGTTCATGGCCGTCCTGCCCGACGGGTTCGCCGGTGTGGGGGAGCAGGCCGTCGCCGGCGCCGCCGAGAGCCGCTCGTCCCGGCCGGTCATGGCCGCCCCCGACCCCGCCGCGGCCCGCCCGGGCGACCCGCCCGCCAAGGGCGCTGCCGGCGGCATGGGACGGCGGCGGGTGCTGCTGCACTCCAGCGGCTTCGCGCTCTCGCCCTATGCCGACGTCAAGCCGGCCGGCGAGCCCCCCAAGGACGTTGCTCGCAAGTTATGGCACCGCAGCCCCGGCAGCCCCGGATGACGCCGCCCCGCGGGCGCCCGGACGGCGTTGTCGTCGGTCGCCGTGGCTCCGCCACGTCTTCCTCCTCCGCCTTGCCGGACCCGCCGCGGATGCGACGTCATCAGACGCCGCCCCGCG
>JAGQUE010000628.1 GCA_020438665.1 Nocardioidaceae bacterium
GGAAGTAGCCCTGCCAGGCCATGCCGGGGAGCGCGTGCTTGGGGACGGCCACCGTGCCGCCGGCGTCGGCGACCTTGGCCGCGGTCGCGTCGAAGTCGCCGGTCCCCATCGTGAGCACGCCGCCGGCGACGGCGGCGCCCGGCTCGGGGTTGGCGCCCTGGCGTTGCATGATCGCGCCGTTGATGCCCATCTGGTCGGCCGCCCCGGTGATGACACCCATATAGGGCATGCCGGCAAACTCGCTCCAGTCCTCGACCTGCCAGTCGAAGACGGCCTGATAGAACGCCACCGCCCGACCGACGTCGGCGGCATGGATCTCGAAGTGGATCACGCGGGTCATGGGACCCCTCCCTCTCCTGCTGGCTGATCGGATCCCGACAGCGTGACACCGGCCGCCGACAGTCGACCAGGGCCGAAGGCAAACCCGTCGCGGCCCCGGGGCTCGTCGCCCTACCCTCGGCGGATGGGCACGCCGTACCCGCTCCGCACCGAGCGTCTGGTCATCCGTCTCATGAGCAGCGACGACGCCGCGGCGTTCGCCGCCTATCGCAACGACCCCGAGGTTGCCCGCTTCCAGGCCTGGGACCTGCCCTACACCGAGGACGACGCCCGCGCACTGATCGCGGACCAGGCCGACCGCGACGACCTCGTCGCCGGCTCGTGGACCCAGCTCGCCGTCGAGCACCAGGGACGGGTCGTCGGTGATGTCTGCGCCGGCCTCGACGAGCACGCAGGCGTGGCCGAGATCGGCTTCACCCTCGCCCCCGAGCACCAGGGCCACGGCTATGCGACCGAGGCCGCGCTCGCCCTGGTCACCGACCTCGTCGAGCGGCTGGGCGTGGTGCGGGTGCGCGCCGACCTCGACCCGGCCAACGTCGCCTCCATGCGGGTGCTCGAGGCGATCGGGCTCGACTTCGAGGTGACCACGCGGCAGTCCTATCGGTGGCGTGGCAGCTGGGCGGACAACACCGCCTATGGCGCCACGGCGGCCGAGTGGCGTGCCTGGCAGGCACGGCCGCTCACGTCACCGACCGACGTGCGACTCGTCCCGCTCGACGCGGACAACGTGTCGTCGTACGCCGCCTTGCGCACCCACCACTCCCAGGAGGCCTTCGTCGCGCCGATGCACCAGTCGTTCCGCGACGCGCTGTTCCCCGACATCATCGACGGGCTGCCCGCTGTCCCGCGCCTGTTCGGCGTGGCGGCGGACGGCGAACCGGTCGGGTTCGTGATGTATGCCGACACCACCCCGACATGTCCCGAGCCCTATCTGTGGCGCTTCCTGGTCGACCGGCGCCACCAGCGCCGCCGCATCGGGTGGCGCGCACTCGACCTGCTCTGCGACCTGCTGCGCGGTCAGGGGCACCGGACCCTGACGATCTCGTGGCAGGAGGGCCCGGGCGGGCCCGAGCCGTTCTATCGCCGCTATGGCTTCGAGCGCACCGGACGCGAGATCGACGGCGAGATCGAGGGCCGCCTCCACCTCTGACCGCCGTGCGCCGTACGCGGTGGCGCCGCCCACCCACCTTCTGCCCGCCGTCTGCCCGCCGTCTGCCCGCCGTCTGCCCGCCGTCTGCCCGTGAGCCCAACTTCCGCGCCGGTGTGGGGGGTTAGTGACCGGTATACCGGTCACTAACCCGCCACAGCCCCGCGGAAGTTGGGCCGACGTACGGCGAAAGTGCCGCCTCAGAGCACCTTGGAGAGGAACGCCTGGGTCCGGTGGTGCTGCGGGTTGGCGATCATCTCGCGGGGCTCGCCCTCCTCGACGATGAGCCCGTCGTCCATGAAGACGAGGGTGTCGGCGACCTCACGGGCGAAGCCCATCTCGTG
>JAGQUE010000058.1 GCA_020438665.1 Nocardioidaceae bacterium
GCACCGAGGAAGTATCCCGAGGAGCTTCGGGAGCGGGCGATCAGGATGGCGGTCGATCTGCGGCGTGATCCAGCGACTCGGTCGGGTGCTCTGCGTCGGGTCGGGGAGCAGCTGGGGATCAACCCCGAGACGCTGCGCAACTGGGTCCAGCAGGTCGAGATCGACGAGGGGGACCGTCCTGGCGTGACGACCGCCGAGGCACGGCGGATCGCCGCGTTGGAGCGTGAGGTCAAGGAGCTGCGGCGGGCCAATGAGATCTTGCGGACGGCGTCGGCGTTTTTCGCCGCGGCGGAGCTCGACCGCAAGCTGAAGTGACTACCGCGGTGCTGGTCGACTACATCGACCAGCACCGGAGGAGGTTCGGGGTCGAGCCGATCTGCACCGTCTTGCGCAAGGCGGGCATGCAGATCGCCCCGAGCACCTACTACGCCGCCAAGACTCGGCCACCCTCGGCGCGGGCGGTCGCCGATCAGGAGCGGTTGGCGGTGATCCGGCAGGTCCACGCCGACAACTACGGCGTGTACGGGGTCAGGAAGATGCACGCCGAGCTGAACCGGCGCGGGCACCAGATCGCGCGGTGCACCGTGCACCGGCTGATGCGTAGCGATGGGCTGCGCGGGATCAGCAGGGCCAAGGGACCACGCACCACGATCCCCGGTACTGGGCCAGATGCCCGGCCCGACCTGCTCGACCGCCAGTTCCACGCGCCGGCACCCAACCGGGTCTGGGTCGCCGACATCACCTATTGCCGGACCTTCGCCGGCTGGGTCTACGCCGCGTTCGTCATCGATGTCTACTCCCGCCGTGTGGTGGGCTGGCAGCTGTCGAAGAGCCTGCGCACCGACCTGGCCCTCGATGCCCTCGAGATGGGCCTGTGGACCCGTGAGCACGCCGGGCAGGACACCACCGGAGTGATCGCGCACTCGGACAAGGGCGTTCAGTACCTCGCGGTGCGCTACACCCAACGCCTGGCCGAGGCCGGCGCGGTCGCATCGGTCGGGTCCACCGGCGACTCCTATGACAATGCCCTGGCCGAGGCGTTCAACTCGCTCTTCAAAGCCGAACTCGTCCGCAACAAGGGGCCCTGGAAGAGCATCGACGACCTCGAGATCGCGGTCGCCGAGTACATCGACTGGTTCAACCACCGAAGGCTCCACGGCGAGATCGGACTGATCCCACCCGCCGAGCACGAAGACAACTACTACCGACACAACCCCGCGCCGACTACCGTCGACGCGTCAGTTCAGAGCCTCTACTGAACCCGGCACGCGACGGATTGTTGAACCGTCGGGTGGAGGCTGGGCGGTACAGGGGGAGCCGTCGATTCACCGAGACGACGTGCTGTCTATTGGGATGGAGAGCACCCTGTGTCTGGACAAGGCGGGCACCGTTCAACTGACCGGGGTCAAGCCCGTAGCTGGGGTCGGCCTACGCGTGCGAGGGTTCGGCCTCCGACCGAACCAGAACTGGAAGCCGACCCAGGGGGCTCCGGGCTTGTTCCTCGGTGTTGAGCGCCCTTCCTCGAGGCACTTCGGATTCACGGGTCGTACCGTCGACGCAGTGTGCGATGAGACGACCGGCGCCGGCTATGAGCTCGCCGTCCGCGTGGAAAAGACGGCGGTCGGGCCCGCCCAGGCCGCTGGCTGGCGTGTGGGTTACCAGAGCGACGGTCAGGCCGCGAGCGTGGTCATCAAGCTCGGGATCAACCTCTGCCCAGACCAGCGGATCACACCCACTCGGTGTCCCGACCCCGACATGTCGCAACAGTGACGCCCGGACCGGCCGAGCCATTCACCTCGACATAATCGACGCTGACTGCAGCAGACCCCGTCGCCCGTCTGGCGGCGGTGTGACGTGGCCGCTCTCGCCGATAGAACGTGAGTTCCGCCTCTTTGTCACTCCCTGTAGGCCAATATGTGTGCCGTGAGCATCGTGACTCGGGTTCTGCTTGTCTGCGACAGTTGTGGGCGCATTTGGCAGGAGGACCCTGAACCGCGCACGTCCAGTCGCCCCGGCGAGTCAGGTACCGCTCAACGCGGCGATGCCAGACGTGCCGGCTGGGTGAAGTGGCGTGACGCCACCGACTACTGCCCAAATTGTCCTCCGCCACCCTAATCCCCTAAGGGCCAGCGGGCGCAGGGACGACAGCGTCGCGCCAGCCGCCGACCGCTCATGGCGGCGCGACACGGCCCCGAGAGGTTAGGGGCGGGCGCCTTCTCTTCCCTTTGGCGCCTGCCGGTTGCCAGCGAATGAGGCGGGTCTAGCACCCGGCTCCTTAAGGAGTTCGGTCACCGACTCGAGGTTTTTCGCCAGATCCTCATCTGTCAGCGTGGTGACGAAGAGGAGGGTCGTTGGCTGCATGCCATCGTGAACGAGGCGCTCCCGAAGGTCTTCCTGCCATGACAGGGACCAGTCCGCATCGGTCACCACCAGCACAGCTGGAGCGTCGGCGAAGCCAAGCGCCCGTCGAACGCGCGCGACCAGCCGAGTCGTTCTACCCGTCCCCGGCGGAGCGGCGGGATCGAAAACCACGAGGACGCTCTCGACCGGGGCTTGGTCGGGGTCAGTGATGAGGCGGGCGTCCCACGGCCTTGCGGGATCGGCATTCTCCACAACAAGAAGGCCATGTTCGGCGCCCAAGCGCTCGAGCTTCTCGAGCACTGCCTGCTCGAAAACTCGCCACCAAGACGCATCTGCCTGCACTTGCGATGCTAGAAACCGCTCCAGCGGTGTTCGCGCCACTTCAACTGCGACCTCTGCGACTTCTGACCGATCAGCCCCGGACGCCACCGCGTGGCGCACGCGGCGAGCGCGGTGGAACTCGGCTGACTTGTCGCCCCATGTGAAACGTGATGGCCACTGACCGAGCGCAGCCACCACGAGGAAGACAGCACCGATCAGCGCGATTGCTGCGGTTCCAATCTCGTTGTCGGCAGCTAGAACGGAGATACCAGCCGTCACGAGGAGGGCGGCACCAGAAACTGCAAGGAGTGTGCGCCACCAAATCGCCAGGCTCAGAGGCTCCACGGCGTCCTGGTCACTCAGTTCGTGGTGTCCGCTTGGGTTATCGCTCACGTCGGCGACCATACAGACTCGCGGCGGACTCGTGCGGTCGACTACCGGTCAGGTCACATCGGGGATGGTTCCCCCGAACACCCGGGTAGCTATCGAACCGGAAGGGCACATCGCCGCGGCCGCGCTCGGCATGAAGGTCGCGAGCTGCGACCTAGCCCTCGGATGTTGACACGAATTGGAGAAGCTTCCTGCCTGGGGGCTGGTCGAGTAGGTGATACTTCGCCCCGCCAATCATCTCGCGCAGGCTCGGACTGGTTTCACTTGTCGCGATAAGAATCTGCCCGCCGGCGGCTGCTTCCTCCGCAGCCTGCTGGAGCAACTCCCGATAGCTTTCTTTGGCCGTCTCCTGCTGGCGAGGCTCGTCGAAAATCAAGAGTCCGGGGTGATTTCCGCCGTGAGCAAGGCCGGCATGCATGAAGCTGATCAAGTACGCCCAAATCACGCGGATCATGTCGCTAGCCGAGAGATCAAAGCCGAGGTCGAATCCCTCGTGTGCCGGGCGATAGGTATCGCGGCTGATATCAACGGAGGCTGGCGATAGCGAACTGAAGTGATAGCGAGCTAGCTGAAGCCTCAGTTCGCGCTCAAGGTCGGAAAGGGTGGCTTCATCGGAAGGAGTCAAGCCCTCCTCAGCCAGCCCACGGAGCAGTTCGCGATTCTCCGCCCACCGCGCGTGGATGGCCTCCAGCCGACTCCGATGTTGGAACAGTTCCTGACGGCGCTCCTCGAATCGCTCGATTCGCAGCCGCAGGGCGACAATTGCATTCACGGTCGCCAGTGATGGCGTCGAACTGCGACTGGTCAGACTGTCTCGGAGAGCGCGTATGTCGCTGCGCGCCTGTCGACTCGACTGTCGGAGGCTCTCCTTGCGTCTAGCCAACGCCCGCGTCACCCGTTCGGTGTCCCTCTGCATCGCTGCGAAGGTGGCTAGCTGCTGCTCGATGAACTTGATGTTGTCAGCTTTTGTCATCACGTGAGCAGACACCACCGAGCCGTCGTGCAGCTCCTGATGACAGGTCGGGCACACTTGGTCCGCCAGCATAGAGACGGATTGCGATGACCCGAGCCGCTCAAGCACGACGGAGTCCTTGTGTCGCTGCAAGTCCTCATCCAGAGCTTCGATTCGCAGTGCCAACTGATCCCGGCGCCGCTCGTACTCGGCCAGTTCCTCGCTCACAGCGGCGTGACCAGCAAGAATTCTCTCAAGGCGGGCCTGCTTCTCCGCCAACTGTTGTTCGAGGTCCTCCGCGGCCTCTCCCACTGTCGGAGCGTCAACGGCTTCTAGCCGCGAAATTTCGCTCCGAAGGGCGGCAAGGCCCTCATCGACGTCTAGCCAGTCATCGCCGACGAACAACTGGGGGTGCGCTGAGCTGGCCACGAACGGAGCTGAGATCCGATCTGGAAGAGCGGAGACAACCGCTCCCGCCCCATCGGCCGCCCGAGCGTAGGCAGTCAATTCCTCTTGCCACTCCGCCTCTATGATGCCGCCCGCGGATCGCAGGCGCTGACGGGCCAAAATCCGCTGAAAGACCTCGAGAGAGAGGAGGTACTCGGGGGATCGTTTGGCAACGTCTCGGATGCCTAGATAGGTCGGGATGCGTGCCTGGACGCCGGACCAACCATGCTTCTGCTCAACGTAGAAGTAGGGAAAGAGGCACTCGAGGTACAGCGGACCCTCAGTTCCGTCCATCCGGGTTACGACAGGAAGTCGCCAGCCCACCCACTCCGCGAGAAAGCGATGAAAACCGGCCTCTCGCTGCGCGGCTCCACTTCGTCGAACGAAATAGTCGCGGCGCGTGTAGTCGCCGGGCGAAGACAGCGCCGGCCCAAGGGCTACTTGAACCAACTGCGGACTGACCGCGGAGTTCTTCACGCTCCGCTCAATCGCGATGGTCTCGCCGTTGCCGTTCTCGACCTCCAAGAGGACTGACGATGTGATGACTGGCAGAATCTCGCCGTCGACCTCGACGTAGTCGGTCATCGAGTGAGGCAGTGGAATATCCCTCCGGGCGCTCAACATGCCTTCCAGGCCCAGCGCGTAAATGATGCTCTGAAGCACCGTAGACTTTCCGCTCGAGTTGTCAGCTCTGAGGACGTTCAACCCGTCCGCGAATGCCAAGTCCATGCCGACACGACCCCGCCGGGTCTCAATTCGGACGGAGATGGCTCGTAGCCGAAGCGTTGCGTTCACTTCCACTCCAAGAGTTCGCGGATGGACTTCTGGGTGATCCTTCGTGGCAGGGCATCTAGGAACGACTTCTCCACATCCAGCACTCCTCGCGCTGCCCACGCGTCAACCGCTAACTGTTTCCCTGCGGGCAGGAGGACCAGATTCACATTCGAATCGACGGCGATGAGACCCGCACCGATGGCCAGATCCATCGTGGCGGTAAGACTAGGGTCAAACCGCACCAACAGTTCGTCTGGGTCTTGTTCTTGCTTATGCCAGCGAAGGAACAGCCTCCGACTACGAGGCGAACGAATCGCCCACCACAGAACATGCGCCGCTTGCATGCTGGCCTTTCCCCCGTGACTTCGATCGAGAATGAGGCAAAGGACGACCAACCGCCAGGCAAGTCTCAGGTCCCCAGGCACGGGCTCCGCGCGCTCGGCGAAGGCGACTCGGGCCTCGCCCGTCTCGAAGAGTTGCCGCAGTGCTTGGTATTCGCTCATGACGTTTCGAAGTCCAGGGGGCATCGCATGATCCAGTCCGCGACGGTCGCCCAGGCGATCGTCTCCGCGATTGCTCCCGAGATGGACGGCGCGTCCCGCGCGATCTCATCGCGCAGCGCGTCCGCCACCTCGGTCACGACTCGCATGGAGGTATTGGAAGACGCCGGAAACTCAAGCGGTAGGCGCTTCTCGCGCCGCGATCGACAACTTTGCGCTGCGGTCCAGTGATCCGGGTAGCGCTCCCGAAGTTGCAGGAGCGCGTTCTCTCCGTCGAGGAACTGGTAGGTCAGGGAGTCGAGCGCAGCGCTCAAGGCGCCTCCAGTCAACCCGAGTTTCTGGAACTTACGCGAAGCGTCATCCAGAAGTGACGAGTGATCGCCCGCCCAAGAGCTAACACGCTCCTCTGTCACCAGTTCGGGAATGACCAGCTGTGCTGGGATCGAGACGATGGCGGCGCGCTCGACTGGATAGTGATGGTCCGTGACGACAACAATTTTGAAGTCCGGATGGATGAAGTCGAGTCCCATAGCAAGAACGTCGGCAACCTTCCTCACGGCGTGCTCCAAGAGGAACCGCGAATCCAGGCGGTGCACCATGAAGACGTAGCGCTCGATCTGCAGGTCACCGAGGATCTTCTTCAGCTCAGCCTTGTTCTTCTCTAGCTTGTTGAGGTCGGCAGTCAGTTTGTCCCGTTGAGCTTCGTAGAGATCCTGCGTGGACAACGGTTCCAGCGCCGCGTAACACTGGAAAGCGCAGCCATCGAGGGAGAACGCCTCGATTCCGAGGTCCCCGAGATGCCTGTCCGGAACCTCCTGAAGGGAGTGATCCGCGTAGCGCTTGTGCAGGAGCATGAGGCAGTAGTCCTGCCATTCCCGCCCCTCCCAGATTCGGTAGGCCACCCAACCCCCCTCCGAGAACAAACCTAGTGGTTCGCGGCAACAATACGGGCGAGCTCGGCCCGTAAGGAGGTATTGACACGGTTGGCCACCGCGACCGAGTCGTTCCGCGGCGTGGAGCAATGCCCCGAAGGGGTGACGAGTCGAAGGCATGCAGCGTGACACGGAGCTCAGGCTAGGAGCGCCCGCCGACACCGTCACTCGCCATCAGACACAGTAGCCTCGAGCGACCTCGCTTCTTGGCATCGCGGTGGGGAATTGACAGCTCTGCTGGGGTCCCCGCCCAGGGCCGGGTGACTCTGATTGACGCACACCCCTAGTGGGTGGGCGGTGACACACGCCCATAGTGGGCGAAGTGACCGACGGTCGCATGGCCCAAGGACACGTGCAGACGAGTCGCCGTACGGCGTCGGGCAGTCAGGCTGGGGTCAGTGCAGATGCTGCTGCCAGTCGGTGGGGACGCGGCCGACAGGTCCGGGGACGGGCTGGTCGACGGGATGGCTCTGCGGGTCGGCCAGTCGGGGGCCATCGACATAGGTCTGGCGCTGGTAGTCCCAGAACCAGTCCTCGCCCGGCTCGAAGCTGCGCACAAAGGGGTGCCCGGTCTGCGCCGCATGGTGGCTGGCGTGTTGGCCAGGCGAGGAGTCGCAACAGCCGATGTGGCCGCATTGTGCGCAGCGACGCAGGTGCAGCCACCAGCCTGCCGAGTCCTCGCACTCGGCGCAGCCGGTTCCGCTGGGCACGGCCGTCAGGTCGACTCCCGGTGGGGTGGCCATGGGATCCTCCCGTCCTCGTTCGCTGTGCGCCCCGACCGGCCGGACCGGCCAGGCGCACGTGCTCGGACCGCCATTGTTACCCCGGCCGCCTCGGGCTCGTCCTCCTCGCGGCCTACGTCGACGCTTCGGCGAGGAGGCGGCCCGACCTAGGCTGACGTGGTGGCAGGCGACCCCGCGATCATCCTCGTGTCCAGCGACCACGGCGACGTACTCCTCGAGGAGTTCCAGAGCCGCTATGGGCGCGACTACGACCTCCGTGTGACCCGCAGCGCGGCTGACGCGGAGGCGGTCGCGCAGGAGCTGTGTGACCGCGGCGGCCTGGTAGCGCTGTTCGTCAGCGACTCGCGGCTGCCTGACGTGGATCACATCTTCGAGGCGTTGCACCGGTGGCGTCAGGTGGTGCCCAATGCCCGCAAGGTGATCGCCGCCCACTGGGACCACTTCGTGGCGGACGGTCCGGCTCTGCGAGTGGGGCTGGCGAAGGGGAAGTACGACGCCTATCTGCTGATGCCGCGAGGCCGCCGCGATGAGGAGTTCCACAACGCGATCACCGATCTCCTCTCCGACTGGGGCTCGACCGTGCCGCAGCCCGAGGTCGTCACCGCCAAGATCCTCTCGCCCGTGCACGACGCGCTCACCATGGCGATCCGCGACTTCCTGGATCGGATGGGGATGCAGAACAAGGTCTGGGACCCCGCCGACCCGGAGATCCAGGGCTACCTCGACATGATCAAGACCGAGCTCGGCGTGGAGGAGCTGCGCTATCCCGTGGTGTACGCCGCCAACCGGGTGCCGATCCAGGCGACCAGCGTCCGCGACGTCGCGGTGTCGATCTATGGTCGGCCTGCCGACTTCACGGTCGACGGCGTCGTCGACCTGGCGATCGTCGGCGGTGGCCCGGCGGGCCTCGCGGCGGCCGTCTATGGCGCCTCGGAAGGGCTCTCGGTCGTGGTGCTGGAGGCCGAGGCGATCGGCGGTCAGGCGGGGACCAGCTCGATGATCCGCAACTACCTCGGGTTCCCACGCGGGATCTCGGGCATGCGGCTGGCCCAGCGCGCCCGCAACCAGGCGCTGCGCTTCGGCACGGACTTCTTCACCGGCTGGGAGGTCAACGCGCTGGTCCCCGGGACGGACGGTGCGCCGCACCAGCTGTGCACCGACGGCGGCGACGTCCGTGCCCGGGCCGTCCTGGTGGCCAACGGGGTGGCCTACCGCAAGCTGGGCGTCCCCCCGCTCGAGGAGCTGGTCGGCGCCGGTGTCAACTATGGCGCCGCGATGACCGCCGCGCGCGAGATGGAGGGGTACGACGTGGTCGTGGTCGGCGGTGGGAACTCCGCCGGCCAGGCGGCACTGCACCTGGCCAGGTTCGCCAGCTCGGTCACCATCGTCATCCGCCGGCCGGGTCTGGAGGAGACCATGTCGCACTACCTGATCGACGAGATCAGCTATAACGACCGGATCCGTGTCCTCCCGGGCACGCGCGTGGTCGACGGCGGCGGTGAGGGGCGGCTCGAGTGGCTGTGCCTGGAGGACACCCACACCGGGGCGCGCACCACGAAGCAGGCCCGTGGCCTGTTCCTCCTGTTGGGTGCCGAGCCGCGATGCGAGTGGCTACCGCCCGAGCTGGCCCGCGACCGCAACGGCTTCGTCCTCACCGGTCGCGACGTGCCCCGAGAGAAGTGGCTCGACGGTCTGCCGCCGGCCAACCTGGCCACCACCGTCCCCGGTGTGTTCGCCGCCGGGGACATCCGGTCAGGCTCGATGAAACGGGTCGCCGCCGCCAGCGGCGAAGGCGCCTCCGTCGTACCCCTGGTGCACGCCTACCTCGCTCCGGCGCCGGACGACGACGTCAGCGCGGTCGCCCCGACCCCCTGACCCGGTGAGCGAGAAACCCTCCAGGCCGCACATCGCGGGCGTCCGACCTGAATGGGTGCCCTGACGTGGTGCGGGACGGAGTCGGTCAGTGGTCGCTCGGGGCGAACGACGAACTTCGCAGCGCCGTCGCCCTCGACGCCGGCCAATCTCCACGTCCCCGGCGTCGTCCGTCGCCCGGTCAGCAGGAAGCCACGCTCGACGTCGACCCGTGCTGCCTCTAGCGCGAGGACGACACCTCGCCCGTGCTCGAGGCCCTGCTCGACTCGATGCGCGCCACCGCCCCCACGATCACACGGTCACGCTGGCTCCTGGTCCGTCGGCTAGCCCTGGCGCGCCGCGCGCTTGGCGTCGGCTGCCTCGCGCTGCTCGACGAACCGCGTGGCGGCCTCGTCGAGCGCGGCGATCGCAGCGACGAGCTCGTCGCGGGCGCGCTCGCCCTCCTCGTCGAGGTTCTCCAGCTCGAGCAGCCGCCACTGGCGGACCAGCGGCATCACGATGTCGTCGTGGTGGATGCGCAGGTCATAGATGCCCGCACGGGCCATCTGGACGGCCTTGCGGGAGAAGCCGGGGATCACCGAGCCGGGCATCTGGAAGCCGATCACTTCGTCTGCGATGGCGCGCATCGTTGGCCCCGGCACCAGCTCGAGCGCGGCCTCGACGATGTTGCGATAGAAGATCATGTGCAGGTTCTCGTCCTTGGCGACGCGGGCGAGCAGACGCTCGGCAACCGGGTCGCCGGTTACCTTGCCGGTGTTGCGGTGGGAGATCCGGGTCGCGAGCTCCTGGAACGAGACATAGGCACACACGTGCAGCAACGGCTTCTCGCCGGTGTCGAAGCCGTGCTCCATGGTCTGCATCCGAGCCCGCTCGAGCTCGTCCGGGTCGACGCCGCGCGTCACGAGGAGATAGTCGCGGATGCAGAACGCGTGGCGACCCTCCTCCGCGGTCCACCTGTTCACCCACACGCCCCAGGCGCTCTCGCGGCCGAACGCCCGCTCGACCTCCCGGTGATAGCTCGGCAGGTTGTCCTCGGTCAGCAGGTTGACCTCGAGCGCCGTACGAGCGATCGGCGAGAGCGTCGACTGCTCCACCGACCACGGCTCCCCGTCGAGCAGCGCGAAGTTGCGGCCCTCCGCCCAGGGGACATAGTCGTGCGGCATCCACTCCTGGGCGACCCCGAGATGGCGGTTGAGGTTGTCCTCGACGGTGGGGGCCAGCTCCTTGAGGAGCATCTGGGTGTCCATGTCTCGGCTTAGCACGCCAACGGGCTCAGGGATAGGCCTGGCTAACCTAAGTTTGGGTCGGCCCGGCGTGGCGATGAGCCGACGGGCGCGCCGCGCTGGGTCACTCCGGGATGGGCGGACCGACCACGTCAAGGCCATAGCGAGGCCCGACCTCGTTCCACCGCCCGATCTCCTCGGCCAGGGCCAGGCCTTCGCCCGCCTCGGGCAGGCGCATCGCCTCGGCGGGGACGCCGACCTCGTCATAGAGGTCGAGGAGCCCGCCGGGCACGGTCAGTGCGACGAAGCGCGCGGGTGCGTCACCGCGGATGCGGAAGGCATGGGGGAGACCGCGGGGCAGATACATGAACCAGCCGGCCGACAGCTCATAGGTCTGGTCGCCGGCCACATAGGTCATCTGTCCGTCGAGGAGATAGAACGCCTCGGCCTCGTGGTGGTGCCGGTGCAGGGGAGTCGCGACCCCGGGCGGCTGTGTCAACAGGGCCACGCCCAGCGAACCGGCTGTCTGTTGGGGTCCGGCGAGATGCTCGAAGAGCGAGCCCATCGCCCAGGTGCCGCGTCCGGAGCCGGGTCCACATGCCACAACCACGTCGGATTGGTCGTTGTTGCTCATCATGACGCACCACCTCAGTTGATCCGAATTGACTTCGGATGAATATTGTTAAGGTAGGCCTCGTGGTCGACCCGGTCAAGCCCCGCAGATATGACTCCCCGGCTCGTCGTCGGCAGGCCGAGGCGACGCGTCGAGCGGTCCTCCGCGCCGCGCGCGACCTCTTCACCGCACAGGGCTACGCCGACACCTCGGTGACCGAGGTGGCCCGCCGCGCCGGCGTCTCGGTCGACACCGTCTATGCGAGCGTGGGCCGCAAACCCCAGCTCCTGCTGGCCGTCCACGACATGATCCTGGCCTCCGCGGACGAGCCGCTCCCCTCGGCCGAGCGTGACTATGTCCGCCAGATCCAGCAGGCCACGACGGCCGAGGACAAGATCCGTCGCTATGCCGACGCGCTCGCCGAGCTGTTGCCTCGCACGGTCCCCCTCGACCTCGCCCTCCGCGAGGCTGGCACCACCGACCGGGAGTGCCGCGACCTCCGGGAGTCGATCAGCAGGCGACGCCGCGCCAACATGCGGCTGTTCGCCGGCGACCTGCGCAGCACCGGTCGCCTGCGGCCCGACCTCACCGACGACCAGGTCGCCGACGTGGTGTGGTCCATGAACTCACCGGAGTTCTTCCAGCTGCTCGCCGACGCCGGCTATCAGCCGCGGCAGTACGCCGACCTCGTCGCCGACATCTGGGGTCGCACGCTGCTCGCGCCCTGAGCCTGACGTGCGGTCCCACGGCGACCCCCGGTCGCCGTACGCCGTCCGTGCGATCGGCCGTGATTCTCGGAAGCCCTCCGTACCGCCGACGGCGGTGGCTCGGTCGTGGTCCGGAGCGGGGTGCTGAACGCCTATCCGGGCGGTCAGGTCAGCACGAGCTGTGGGATCCCGGTCTGGGCGCTCAGGCCTTCGACGAGGCCACCGGCTTCCCACACGAGGCCACCGGTCACGGCTGCGTTGCCTCTGCCTCGACGCGGTCGCCTGAGCCCGACCCCGGCGTCCGGACGACGTCGGCCACCCAGGGGCGCTGGCTCCCGAGCACGGCGATCACGTCGCGCTTGCTGAGCGGCGGACAGCCATCCTCCAGGCGGCAGGACCACAAGAGCCCTCGCGGGCCAGCTGCACGACGATCTCCTGGGTGAGGGCGCCCGCCGCCGCGCCCGCCAACATCTGCGTCGCTGGGCTGGTGGCGGGCCGAGCGGCTGCGCTTTCATGGCCGTCATGAGACTCCTTCGCACGCTCAAGCCGTCGCCGTCGCCGTCGTTCGTCGTCGCGTCGCTCGCCCTGGTGGCCGCACTCAGCGGCACCGCCTATGCGGCCGGAGTCCTTCCGGTTCACAGCGTCGGCACGCCACAGCTCAAGGCAGGAGCGGTGACCTCGGCCAAGATCAAGGACGGCACGGTGAAGACCCGGGATCTCGCCGCGGGCGTGATCGCCACGACGACCGACACCAGCATGATGCTGGCCCGGATCAACGGCATCCCATCGACGTTCGACGTGCCGGTCAGCTATGGGGCGCCCGCGGGCACGTCGACTGCCAACGCCTCGCCGGACGCGGTCTCGATGGTCTCGCCAGGGGTCGCCGCCACGGCATCAGACCTGGTCGTCGGGCTGACGGTTCCCGTCAGCAACAACTCGGATCGTCGGTTCACGCTGATGGTCAACGGAGCGGAGAGCGCTCTCACCTGCACGGTCCCGGCCAACGGCTCCACCTGCGTGTCGACCGGCACGGCCGCCATCCCGGCAGGCGCCGACATCGTGATCCGTGCGGACCACACGGCGGCGTTCAACAGCCAGGCCACCGAGGCGCGGGTGAGCTTTGTGATGACCTCGAGCTAGTTCGGGCCCCACGTCGCCCGGACCCCCGTGGCGCCAGGCGTCGAGACCGATCAGCCGCGGCGGGCGCGGGCCGCGGTCTTGGCGCGGGCGTTGGCGTCGAGGACTAGCTTGCGGATGCGGACGGTCTCGGGGGTGACCTCGACGCACTCGTCCTCGCGGCAGAACTCCAGGGACTGCTCCAGGGAGAGCCGGCGCGGCGGGATGAGCTTCTCGAAGTTGTCGGAGGTG
>JAGQUE010000629.1 GCA_020438665.1 Nocardioidaceae bacterium
GGCGGGCACGCTCCTGGCCTCCGACGCCCGCCCACAGCGACGGCCGGAAGTTGAGGTCATAGGACACGACGGTGCCGTGACGCCGTGCCGCCGCCATGGCCGCGAGGACGACGTCGCCCGTCGACTCCGAGAGGCCGGCGAAGATGCCACCGGTGTGCAGCCAGCGGACGCCGACCTCCCCGAAGAGCCGGTCCCAGTCGACATCCCCGGGACGCAGCTGCGACGCCGCGGTATGGCCCCGATCGGAGATCCCGAGCGCCCCGCGGACACCGAAACCGCGCTCGGTGAAGTTGAGCCCGTTGCGCACGGTCCGGCCGATGCCGTCATAGGGCACCCACCGGATCCACGCCGGGTCCACCCCGCCGGTGAGGATCAGCTCCTCGACCAGCCGGCCGATGTCGTTGTCGGCCAGCGCGGTCACCACGGCGGTGCGCAACCCGAAGCAGCGTCGCAGGCCGCGTGCCACGTTGTATTCCCCGCCGCCCTCGTGGACGTCGAAGCGCCGCGCGGTCCGCACCCGGCGCTCGCCGGGGTCCAGCCGCAGCATCACCTCGCCGAGCGCGACGGCGTCAAAGGCACAGTCGCTCTCGGGACGCAGGGCCAGTCGGGTCATCGGGTCACCTCCGCTCCGCCGCGTGCCAGCGCGACGGCCGCGCGCGTCAGGTCGGTGATGCGGGCCAGGTCGCCGGCCGCCACGGCGTCGCGTGGCACCATCCAGCTGCCCCCGACCGCGAGCACCGACGCCACGGCGAGGTAGTCGGGCAGGGTCGCTGCCCCGATGCCCCCCGTCGGCACGAATCGGAGGCCGGGGAACGGCGCCGAGAGCGCCCGCACCATCGCGACGCCGCCGCACGCCTCGGCCGGGAAGAGCTTGACGACATCGAGCCCGTGCTCGAGGGCGCGCTGGATCTCGGTCGCCGTGGCGACGCCGGGCAGGCAGGGCACTCCAAGCGCCGCGCACTCATCGACGACGCCGTCGCTCAGCCCGGGTGACACGACATAGCGGGCTCCGGCCGCGACGGCCGCCTCGACCTGGGCCGGCGTCAGCACCGTCCCGGCGCCGACGACCGCGCCGGGCACGGCGGCGGCGGCGCGCAGCGCGCCGAGCGCCTCGGGCGTCCGCAGGGTGACCTCGACCAGGGGCAGCCCGGCCGACACGAGGGCGTCGGCAAGCGGCTCGGCGTCGGCGACACGGTCGATCACCACGACGGCGACCAGCCCGGTAGCGGCCATGGTCTCCAGGGGATCGGGAGCTGAGCCGGTGCTGCCGGCGGCGACCAGGGTCATCGGCCCAACCACCCTCCGTCGACGGGCAGCACGGTGCCGTGCACATAGTCCGAGGCGCGACTGGCGAGGAAGACCGTCGCGCCGGCAAGGTCGGCCGGGCTCCCCCAGCGTCCGGCCGGGATGCGGTCCAGGATCGCCCGCTGCCGCTCGGGATCGGCGCGCAGCGCGGCGGTGTTGTCCGTGGCGATATAGCCCGGGGCAAGTGCGTTGACGTTGACCCCGCGGGACGCCCACTCGTTGGCGAGCGCCCTGGTGAGCCCGGCGATGCCACTCTTGGCCGCGGTATAGCTCGCGACGTTGATCCCGCCCTGGAAGCTCAGCAGCGAGGCAGTGAAGATGATCTTGCCGCGGCCCCGCTCGAGCATCGCTCGGCCCAGCTCGCGCGCGAGCACGAACGGGCTGGTCAGGTCCACCTGCACCACCCGGTGCCAGTCCGCGTCGGCGTGGTCGACGGCCGGAGCGCGCGCGATGGTGCCCGCGTTGTTGACCAGGATGTCCACGGGTCGGCCGAGCGTCAGCAGCGTGTCGGTCAACGCGGCGACGGCGCCGGGGTCGGCCAGGTCGGCGGCCAGTCCGACGTACGACGCCCCGCGCTCGCGCACGGCCCGCTCGACCTCGCTGTCGGGGGTGTGCACCGTGCTGACCCCGACGATGTCCGCCCCGGCCTCGGCCAGGGCGGACGCCATGGCGAGGCCGATGCCCCGGCTGGCGCCGGTCACCACGGCCAGCGACCCGGTCAGGTCGAACGCGGACGTCACGGCGTGGCTCCTGGGCCCACCGGGGCTGGCGCCACCGGGCCACAGTCGACCAGCACCTTCATGACCCCCCCTCCGGAGGCGAGGAGATCGAAGGCCTCCGCGGCCGACGCCAGCGGCTCGATGTGGGTGATGAGGGCGTCGGCAGGGACCGCGCCGGCGGCGATCAAGGCCACCGCTTCCTCGAAGTCGCCGCGTTCATAGACCCGCGCTCCGACCACGGAGAGCTCGCGCCAGAACACCCGCTGCAGGTCGACCGAGCGAGGTTGGGCGTGGATCCCGACCAGCACCATCCGGCCCCGCGGGGTCAGGCAGGCCAGGGCGGTGTCGAGCCCGGCCTGGGACGCCGACACCTCGAAGGACACGTCCACACCGTCGGGGCCGGCCCAGGACGCGATCGCGTCATGGAGGTCGTCTCGTCGCGGGTCGAGGACGGTGAGACCGACCCCCTCGGCGAGCGCGCGTCGGTGGTCGTTGACCTCGAGGACGACGACCTCGGCCCCCGCGGCCACGGCGACACTCGCGATGAGGACACCGACCGGGCCGCCACCGACGACGACGACCCGCTCACCGGGCGCCAGTTCCGCGCGGCGGACGTCGTGGACGGCGACGGCCGTCGGCTCGACGAGCGCGCCGTGCGACAGCGGCATCCCGGCCGGCAGTCGCACGAGGACGTCGGCGGGCACGGTCCACACCTGTTGCATCGCCCCTGGGGAGTCGATGCCCAGGAAATCGAGCCGCTGGCAGATGTGGCAGTGGCCCGCGCGACACGCGGCGCAGTCGCCACACCACAGCAGCGGCATCACGGTCACGGGATCACCCGGCTCCCAGTCCGTGACCCCGGAACCGCAGGTGAGGACCCGGCCAGCCATCTCGTGACCGATCACGGCGGGCAACGAGACCCGGGCGTCCATCACCCCGTGGCGGATGTGGAGGTCGGTGCCGCAGATGCCGGTGAAGGCCACCTC
>JAGQUE010000630.1 GCA_020438665.1 Nocardioidaceae bacterium
TCGAGCACGGCTTCCAGCCCGACCGCCAGCGCACCGTCGACCCCGACATCCCCGGTTCCGCCTGACCTGTGGACAAATCCGGTTAGTACGGAAGGTTGCGCTCCCTGCCTTCCGTACTAACCGGGGGTTGTGGAGGAGCGGTTGACACCGGTCTAGCCATTTGCCTGCGGAGGGCGCCGAGCTTTACCTACGCTCACTGCCATGAGGTGGCCCGCGGGTGTTCGCGCGCGCCGGCGGACCGAGCCGGGCGCGCGTCCTGAGTACGGCGTCGGCACCGCCGTCACCGCCCTCGTGGTGTCCCTCACCGTCAGCATGTCGTTCCTCCTCTGGCTCTGGGCCGAGACGGCACGCCGCCCCGAGCCTGCGGCCGCCCATCAGCCCCTGGTGCAGGAGCTGCTGCCCTCCGAGGGCACCCTGGTCGACGCGACCACCGGATCACCCCTGCGACGGGGGCAGGTCACGCTCCTCAGCGGGAACCGGCAGAGCGCGACGGTCCAGCGCGACGGCGGCTTCCGGCTCGAGCTGGCCGCACCGACGCTGCTCCGTGTCACCGCACCGGGCTATGCCCCCCGCGTCCTCGCGGTCGCACCCGGCCAGGACCCGACGATCGGGCTGGTCGCGCGCGATGCCGGCTCGCTCACGCTCCGCTTCGGCGGCGACGCGATGCTGGGCCGCCGCTTCTATGAGGCCACCGCGAGCGCCCCCGCCTGGCTGGCCCCCGGCTCCGACGTCCGCGACCACGAGGCACCACTGCGGCAGATCGCGCCCCTCCTTGGGGACGCCGACCTGACGGTCGTCAACCTCGAGACGTCGCTGGTCGACAAGCCCTACTTCGCCGACAGCCGGCCGCACACCTTCAACCAGGAGAAGGACCTCGTCTTCGCCAGCGACCCCGACACCGCGCTGGCGCTCAAGGCCAGTGGCGTCGACGTCGTCGACCTCGGCAACAACCACGTCTATGACGCCCTCGCCTCCGGCCTGAAGTCCACGATCGCCTCGGTCGACGCGGCGGGGCTCGCTCACTTCGGCGCCGGCATGACGCTCGAGGAGGCCTGGCGGCCGGCGTACGTCGAGGCCCACGGCCAGCGGGTGGCCTTCATCGGCTGCACCACGATCACCGGCGAGCAATATCAGGACGCCTATGTCGTCAGGCCCGGCCAGGGCGGCGCCGCTTCCTGCGAGCCGGGCCTGCTCGCAACCGCCGTGGGCCGCGCCAAGGCCCAGGCGGACGTGGTCGTCGTGATGATGCACGGAGGTGTCGAATACCAGAACACCCAGGACGACAAGATCCGCTCCCTCAGCAAGGTCGCCGCCGACGCCGGCGCCACGGTCGTCGTCAACGGCCACCCCCACGTCATCGGCGGCATCACCGAGACCGACGGGGTACCGGTCGCGGAGACCATGGGCAACCTGATGTTCGACCAGAACCTCTGGTCGACGCTGCACTCCTACCTGTTGCGGGTCGACCTCGAGAACGGCTCCCCGGTGCGGACGAGCATCGACCCGTTCGCGATCTCCGACTATGCCCCCGTCCCCACGACCGGGCTGCTCGCCGACTCCTCGGCCCGGGTGGCCTCGGGCCTGCTGTTCGGACCGATGCTGCTCGACGTCGGCGGCGCCAGCACCCTCGTCTCCGCGCACCCGCCCGCCGAGCCGCTCACCGGGGCCGCCGGAACCGTCGCGTCGATCCCGCCCGGATGGTGGCTCACCCCGGGCCAGCGCGAGGTCACGCCGGGACAGGACCTGCTCTATGGCACCGGCTCGTTCGAGAAGATGGACACCAGCCCCGACACCGAGCCGCCCGTGCCCGCCCTGTGGGGCATCGGGAAGTACACCAGGCTGACCAACGCGGCTGCCTGCAGCGGCAGCCGGGGGCTCCAGCTGGTCCGCAAGGGCGGCAGCGACTTCGACGTCATCGCCACCCCGCTCCATCGCGTCCCGGTGACCCCCGGTGACCACGTCACGCTCACCGTTGACGTCCGCAAGGCCACCGAGTCGGCCCAGCTGGAGATGCGGTGGTACGCCGACCTGCT
>JAGQUE010000009.1:0-2164 GCA_020438665.1 Nocardioidaceae bacterium
AGTTGCCGGAGTCGGCGATCACGATCACGTCGGCCTCGAGCAGGTCGCGGTGCTCCTTGAGGAACGCCGGCAGGCTCTCGGAGCCGACCTCCTCCTCCCCTTCGACGAAGACGGTGACTCCGACGGCCAGGTCGTCGCCCAGCATGCGAAGGGCCCCGAGGTGGGTGACGATGCCGGCCTTGTCGTCGGCGGCGCCGCGCGCATAGAGGCGGTCACCACGCTCGGTGGGCTCCCACGGCGGGGAGGTCCAGTCGGCCGGATCACCCTCGGGCTGGACGTCGTGGTGGGCATAGAGCAGCACGGTGGGCGCCCCGTCGGGGCCCGGCTTGCGCGCCACCACCGCCGGGGCGCCGCCGGCCACGGACAGCACCTGGGCGTCGAAGCCCTCGGCGGCGAACAGCTCCCGCACCGTCTCGGCGCTGCGCCTCACCTCGCCGGCCCGCTCGGGGTCTGCGCTCACGGACTGGATCCGGATGAGCGTGTCCAGGTCCCGGCGTACGCCGGGCAGGACGTCGGCAAGGCGGGCGCGAAGGTCGGTCATGGGCTCACCCTACGGCGGCGCCCGGAGCCCGCCGTACCCCCTCCGACACCGGCTGTTCATGCCGGCTACCCGCGCTCGAAACGAGCGACCCCTAAAGTAAAGGACCATGCACCGGCTCCCCCGCCTTGCCCTGGCCGCCGCGCTCGCCGCGCTCGTGATGACGGGAGGTGGGACCGGGGCGCCTGCCCCGGCCGCCGCTGCCGGGGCGACCGTCGACGAAGTCACCTATGCCTTCGGCAGCAACCGCACCGAGGTGGTCGTGAGCTGGCGCGGTGCGGAGCCGACCCTCTTCTGGGGCGCCGACAGCAGCGAGGACAACCAAGCCACCGCCACGCTGAGCGCGATCACACCGGTGGACATCGCCGGGCCCTTCTATGAGGCCCGGATCTCGGGGCTGACGCCCGGGACCACCTATCACTACAAGATCGGCGCCGCGGGGACCGAGCGCGTCCTGCACACCGCGCCGGCCGACGCCGACGACTTCACCGCGGTCGTGATCGCCGACACCGAGGCGACGATCTGCCGTACCTATCAGGCCCAGCAGTTCGGTCTGGTCGCCGCCGTCGACGCCGACATGGTGCTCCACCACGGCGACCACGCGATCGCCAACGACTGCGGCGTCCGCGCAGTCCACCAGTACTTCCTCGACCTCGAGACGACGCTGGCCAACGGAGCGTCGTTCCAGCCGATGTGGGGCAACCACGAGTACGGCGCTCCGACGGCCGCCGCGCCGCCCGGCACCCCGCGCGACACGCTGGCCAACTACAAGGGTCGGGTAGCGATGCCCAACGCCCGGACCGTGCCCAACGACAAGATGACCCGGATCGGCCACCCCGGCTGCGGCCAGGAGATCGGGAGCCGCACCAACACCTGCCTGGGCGAGGACTGGGGCTGGTTCCGGGCGGGGCGCGTGCTGTTCATCGGCTATCCGGAGCCAGAGCCGGGCGCCATCGCCGACTGGCGGACGAAGGCCGACGTGCTGATGGCCGACGCCCAGGCCAACGCCACCGTGGACTTCATCGTGACCTATGGGCACCGCCCGGTCGTCAGCAGCACGTCGTACACCCCGCCGACCGGCTGGGCGACCGCCTTCGACGCGCTGGCCGCGAAATACAGCCCGACCGCCCGCGCCGACGGGAAGTATGTCCTCAACTTCGCCGGGCACCGTCACAACCTCGAGGTCTTCGGCAGCCGCAAGGGCGTGACCCACGTCGTCAACGGCGGCGGCGGCCAAGGCCTCATCAAGTTCGGCAGCACCGTCGCCGGCTCGACCTGGCGGATGAAACATCTCGGCTTCTCGGCGCTGCGCTACTCCGCGTCGGCACGCACGCTGGTGTTCAGCGTCATCTGTGGACCCGCCCACCCGTCGCAGTCCGGCGCGTGTGCGCCGGGTAGCACGCTGTTCTCGCGGACCTATCAGGCGGCCTGAGCCACGGGTGCGGGAGACGCCCCGCGACACAGTGCAGGATTGTCGGACAATAATTGGCGCGACGGGCCCTCCTGGTGACACCATGGGGCCATGCCGCAGACCTCCTCCTCGCCCGTCGTTCCGGGCGGTGACACGCAGACCCACATCGAGCTGACCGAGGCCTTCGCGGCCCACAACTACCACCCGCTCCGCGT
>JAGQUE010000009.1:2230-11046 GCA_020438665.1 Nocardioidaceae bacterium
GCCGGCTACTCGGCCCTCAACTTCGGTCACTCCCACCCGCGCCTCGTCGCCCGCGCACACGACCAGCTGGGCCGACTGACGCTGACCAGCCGCGCGTTCTACAACGACCAGCTCGGGCCGTTCGCGCGCGACCTGGCGGAGCTCACCGGCAAGGAGATGATCCTGCCGATGAACTCCGGGGCCGAGGCCGTGGAGACCGCGATCAAGACCGCCCGCAAGTGGGGCTACCTCGTCAAGGGCGTCCCCGAGAACCACGCGACGATCGTCGCCATGGAGGGCAACTTCCACGGCCGCACCACCACCATCGTCAGCTTCTCCAACGACCCCGACGCCACGACCGGCTATGCGCCGTACACACCGGGCTTCCGACTGGTGCCCTATGGCGACATCGCCGCCCTCGAGGCGGCCATCGACGACTCCACCGTGGCCGTCCTGCTCGAGCCGATCCAGGGTGAGGCCGGTGTCGTGATCCCTCCCGCCGGCTATCTCCAGGGTGTCCGCGCTCTCTGCAACCGCACCAACACCCTCATGGTCGCCGACGAGATCCAGTCGGGGCTGGCGCGCACCGGCCGCACCTTCGCATGCGACCACGATGACGTCACGCCCGACATCTTCATCCTCGGCAAGGCGCTCGGCGGCGGGCTCTATCCCGTCTCCGCGATCGCCGCCAACGGCGACGTGCTCGGCGTCATCACGCCCGGCACCCACGGCTCGACCTTCGGCGGCAACCCGCTGGCCGCCGCCATCGGCCACGAGGTCGTCGCGATGCTCAACGAGGGCGAGTTCCAAAAGCGCGCCGAGATCCTCGGCCACTACCTCGACGACGGCCTCCAGTCGCTCGTCGGCCAGGGCATCGAGGCCGTGCGCTGCCGCGGACTCTGGGCCGGTGTCGACATCGCCCCCGAGGTCAGCAGCGGGCGCGCCTTCTGTGAGGGCCTCGTCGAGCACGGCGTCCTGGCCAAGGAGGCTCACGGCCAGACGGTCCGCCTCGCTCCCCCGATCGTGGCCACCGAGGAGGACCTCGACGTTCTCCTCGGGGCTTTCCGGGCGGTGCTGGGGGCCTGAGGGGTTGCCAGTTTCCCCGGCTCGCCGGTGAAACTGTCACTTCTCGGCCGAAGTTGCGGTCGAGAAGTGCTTGTTTCACCGGCTCGCCGGTGAAACCGACGCGGCTCAGAGCAGCGGGAGGTACGGCGCCAGGTCGGCGCGCTCCCCAGAGGCGAGGACACGACCGCCGTCCTCCGCGTCGACCCAGCTCAGCGTCCCCGAGGCCAGGGCGATCCAGGTCTCGGCGTCGAGCTCGACGACCGCGGGCGGCGTACCGCGGGTGTGCCTGACGCCCGGGACGACCTGGGCGGCGGCATAGGGCGGCACCCGCACCTCGACCGAGCGCCCGGGCGCGACGGCCGACAACACAGCGAGGAAGTGTTTGACGAGCAGGCGCAGGTCGGCCGGCGTGGCTCGGCCGGCGGCATGCTCGGCGAGGGCGCGACGTACGTCGGCGGCGTCGGCGGGACGGAGCGGCCGAGTCACGCGCCGCCGCCCTCGCCCTGCGCTGAGGACCCGACGGCGAACGGCTGGAGCAGCGCCAGGATCTGGTAGGTCTGTCGCTCGACGCCATCGGCCGCCGCGCGAGTGCGAGCCGTCCACTCCTCGACGACCCGGTCGAGCTCGGCGGTGAGCTCTCGAGCCTCGTCCTTGGACAGCCGGATGGAGGCCTCCATGATCGAGCTGGTGGTGCCTTCCCGCTGCTGGAGGGAGTAGGCCGCGTCGACCAGCTCGTGGGCCCGGGCGGCCGCATGGGTGGCCCACACGGCGACGGCCGCCTTGCCGCCGGGCGATGAGGAGAGGTCGCGGATGTCGATGCGCAGCTGGTCCCCGCTCGCCAGCCGCCAGACCCGGTCGCGCCGGTCGCGAGCCTGGTCGGGCGCCTCCTCGAGGACGCCGTACTTGGCCAGCTGACGTAGGTGGAAGCTGGCCTGGTTGGCCGGGAGGTCGAGCGCCTTGGCGACATCGGCGGCTCGCATGGGGCCGGCCGCCTCGACCTCGAGCAGGATCCGGTTGCGCACTGGATGGGCGATCGCCCGCAGGACGCGCGGGTCGGCAGCGGACGGGCCAGTCATGGGGACACCCTAACAAATTTCGCACGCAGTCTTGCGCACAAATACTTGCGCAACATATGGTGCGGAATATGACCGGATACCGACAGCTCGCCCGCAACCGCGACTTCACCATCCTCTGGGTCGGCGAGACCATCAGCACCCTGGGCAGCCGGATGTCGCTGTTCGTCTTCCCGCTGATGGCCTATGCGCTGTCCGGCTCCACGCTCACCGCCGCCCTCGTCGAGGCCGTCCAGCTGGTCGGGCTCTGCGCGATGCTGCTGCCCGCGGGTGTGTGGGCCGACAGGTTCCACCGCCGCACACTGATGCTGGCTTCGAGCGCCACCGGCGTCCTCGCCTATGGCTCCCTCACCGTCGCCGGGGTCCTGGGGCACCTCACCGTGCCCCACCTCGGCATCGTCGCCCTGGTGACCGGGGCTGCCACCGGCGTCTTCCAGCCGGCCCAGATGTCGGCCATCCGTGCGGTCGTCCCGACCGCGGACCTCCCCACGGCACTGTCCCAGAACCAGGCGCGGGAGCACGTGGCCGGGCTCCTCGGCGGCCCGCTCGGTGGTGCCCTGTACGCCGTCGCACGCTGGCTGCCGTTCGCCGTCGACGCGGTGAGCTATCTCGTGTCCTGCTTCACGCTGACCCGCGTCCGCGCCGACCTGTCGGCCAGCCCGCGATCCGGCTCCCGTCCGGCGATGCACACCCAGCTGGCCGAGGGGCTGCGCTTCATCTGGGGCCGGCCGTTCTTCCGGGTGCTGCTGAGCTGGGCGTCGCTGACCAACCTGGTCAGCAACGCGGTCTTCTTCGTGGTGCTGATGCGGCTCATCCAGCTCGGCTATCCGCCCGTGCAGATCGGCCTCATCGAGACCGCGGCCGGGCTCGGCGGGATCATCGGCGCGCTCGCCGCGCCGTACCTCATCGACCGCGTGCCGACCGGCCGCCTGACCCTGACCGTCGCGTGGATGTGCGTGCTGCCGCTCGTGCCGCTGCTGTGGTGGCTGACCCCGCTGTCGGCCGTGGTGGCGGTCTTCGCGCTGCTGCTGATCAACCCGGCGGGCAATGCCGGCATCGGCGCCTACCGGGTCGCGGTCACCCCCGACGACCTGCAGGGCCGGGTCTCGGCGACGTCACAGTTCCTCGCCATGTCGGTGATGCCGCTGTCACCGCTCCTGGGCGGCTGGCTGCTCGAGCACCTCGGCGGAGCTCCGGCCGTCGCCATCCTCATCGCCGCCAGCGCCGTGCTGGCGCTGTTCATCAGCTCGAGCCGGTCCGTCCGGGCCGTGCCCCGGCCGCGCGACTGGGTCGCTGATGACCGGCCCGCGCCGGTCCTCCCCGTGGCATAGTCGGCGGCAAAGCCCACGACTTCCAGGGGAGGCCATGTCCGCCCGATGGTGGGACCCGCAGGCCGGGGCGCCGCCGAGGTGGACCGCGGCCCGTGCCGTGCTCCGCTCGGTGGGGACGCCGCTGGTGTACAGCCTCCGCGATGTCGCGCCGATCGTCGTCGTCATCGGCTTCTTCCAGCTCGCGGTGGTGCGGCGGCCACTTCCCGATGGCGGCACACTGCTCGCGGGCGGCGTCCTCGTCGTCGTGGGGTTGACCCTGTTCATCCGTGGTCTCGAGATGGGCTTGTTTCCCATCGGCGAGCTCATGGCGATCGGCCTGGCCCGCCGGGGCAGCCTCGCGACGCTGCTGGTCTTCTCGTTCCTGCTCGGCTTCACCACCACCGTGGCGGAGCCGGCCCTGTTGACCATCGCCGACGAGGCCGCCGAGGTAGCAGCGCTCGACGGCGCGATCACGAACACCGCCCAGGCCCAGGCGGCCTATGCCCTGGGCCTTCGCGTGGTCGTCGCGCTGGCCGTGGGGACCGCGTTGGTCATCGGCGTGGTCCGCATCCTCAAGGGCTGGCCGGTCATCTGGCTCATCGTCGCCGGGTACGCCGCCATCGTGGCGCTCACCGCCGTCGCCCCGCACGACGTCATCGGGATCGCTTATGACGCCGGCGGCGTCACGACGTCGACGGTGACCGTGCCGCTGGTCGCGGCGCTCGGCGTGGGGCTGGCGTCCTCGGTGAAGGGACGCAGCCCCCTCACCGACGGCTTCGGACTGATCGCGTTCGCCTCGCTCACGCCGATGGCTTTCGTGATGGTCTACGGGGTCCTGGTATGAGCTATCTGCTGGGGCTCGTCGTGAGCAGTCTGAGAGACACCGTGGTCGCGCTCGTCCCGATCGTGGCCCTGCTGGTGGGGATGCAGTGGCTGGTGCTGCGTCGCCCCCTCCCCCAGCTGCGTCGAACACTGCTCGGGCTCGTGTTCGTGGTCGCCGGCATGAGCCTCTTCCTGGCCGGCCTCGAGGAGACGCTGTTCCCCCTCGGGCGGCTGATGGCCGGACAGCTCACCGATCCCGGCTTCATCGGGGAGGGTGCCACCGCTGCGAGGTGGCAGGACTACCTGTGGGTCTATGCGTTCGGCGCCGCCATCGGTTTCGCCACCACCGTGGCGGAGCCGGCGCTCATCGCGGTCGCACTCAAGGCGCACCAGGTCTCGGCCGACACCATCAACGCGTGGGGTCTGCGGGTGGCGGTCGCCCTCGGCGTCGCGGTCGGGATCGCCCTGGGAACCTTCCGCATCGTGACCGGCACCCCGCTCCCGGCGTACATCATCGCCGGCTACGTCATCGTCCTGCTCCAGGCCAGCCGTGCCCCCCGCGCGATCGTAGCCCTGGCCTTCGACACCGGCGGGGTCACCACGTCCACTGTCACCGTGCCGCTGGTCGCCGCGCTGGGACTGGGCCTGGCCAGCACCATCCCCGGCCGCAGCCCGTTGGTCGACGGCTTCGGCCTGATCGCGTTCGCCAGCCTGTTCCCCATGATGACCGTCATGGGCTATGCCCAGCTCGCCCGGTGGCGTGCGGAGCGACACCAGACAAGGGAGGTCTGACATGCATTTCAAGCTCATCGTGGTGGTCGTCGAGGACGCCGACACCGGCGAGCTGCTCCAGGTCGCCAGGCGCGAAGGTGCCACCGGCTCGACGGTGATCAGCCAGGCACGCGGAGAGGGGGTCGAGCCCACCAAGGGCTTCTTCGGCCTCGACCTGACCACGCGTCGCGACGTACTGTTGCTGCTCGTCGAGGCCCACCGGGCGCGACGCATCCTCGAGGCCGTCGGCCAGACCGGCGGGTTCGACAGCCACCCCGGTCGGGGCATCGCCTTTCAGCTCGACGTCGAGGACGCCGTGGGCGTCGCCCGGCAGTGGGCATTGCTGGAGCCCGTGGTAGAAGACGAGCTGTGAGGAGCGCCCGATGAGCCGGCAACCGAGACGTGTCGCGGTGCGCGACGTCATGAAGACCCACATCGACATGGTGGATGGCCGGACCACGGTGGCCGATGCCCTGCGCCAGATGAAGCACGTTGAGACCAAGGCGCTTCTCGTCGACAAGCGGCACCCCGACGACGAGTACGGCATCGTGCTGATCTCCGACATCGCTCGGGAGGTGCTCGGCAAGGACCGGGCGCCCGAGCGGGTCAACGTCTTCGAGATCATGTCCAAACCCGTGATCGGCATCGACCCGGACATGGACATCCGCTACTGCACGCGCCTGTTCGACAAGTTCGGTCTCTCGCGCGCACCCGTGGTCGAGAGCGGCCTGGTCATCGGGATCGTCAGCTATACCGACATGGTGCTCAAGGGCCTGTGCGCCGACCTGTGAACCGAGGGTCACCGGACCGGCAGGCGCGGCTCCCGGCCGACTGCTCGTGCCACGGTGGGGGACCGCGTTGCGTCAGAGGTCGTCACCGAGGGGTGACGGTTCACCAGGGTAGGTAGGGAAACCCGCGCCTACCTCGGTGAACTCCGCACGGTAAGTGAGGGCTCGCCTACCTACCTTGGTGAACCGTCACCAGGATCTCCTCGACCCGGGCCCACGCAGCCGAGCGGAGGTCGATGACGCCGAAGTGGCCATCGGGGACCTCGACGAGCTCGGCGGTCCCACCGCGGGCGAGCGCCTGGGCGACATAGCCCTGCGCGATCACGAACGGCACGGTGTCGTCGTCCCGGGCGTGGACGCACCACACCGGGACGGCGAGCGGCAGGTGGCGCATCGGGTCGGCCAGGTCGTACGACGGGTCGCTGGGGCTGGCGCCGGCCATCAGGTTGCGGGTCGCACCGCTGCCGAGGTCCTCGTGGAAGGCGCGGGTCAGGTCCGCCACCCCGGCCTGGGAGATCACGTGGGTCACCGGGACCCGGTCGTCCCACCCGAGCCCACCGCGAGCGGCCGCCCACAGCGCCAGCTGCCCGCCGGCCGAGTGGCCGAGGGCGACCAGCGTCGAGCAGTCGACGTCGAGGTCGGCCAGCACGTCGAGCCCGGCGGCCACATCGTCGAGCGTCGCCGGGAAGCCGCCGCCGTTGCCGACGCGGCGATATTCCAGGTTCCATGCGGTCCAGCCCAGCTCGGCCAGCCGCTCGGCCAGCGGCTCGCCCAGCTCCGCGCCGTACGCCGCCTTCCAGAAGCCGCCGTGGATCACGACGACGACGCCGCGGGACTCCCCCGCGGGGCGATGGAGCCGACCCCACTGGGACGGGTCGTCGCCATAGCGGACCAGCTCGGGCATGGTCAGGGGATGACCGCGCTGGGCAGGTCGCCGGTGGCGCGCCAGTCCTCGATGCGGGGATTGGCGCCCTTGGTGAGCAGGATCGCGGCGGTCACCTCGGATCTGACCTGCTCGTGGCTCTGGGACTCCCCCTCGGCCGTCGTCACGACGATGCTGTCGGCCGTCCAGACCCAGCGGCACACCCAGACCGTCAATCCGTCGCGACGCGTCGGCGGCATGCACTCCAGCTGCGACATCGTGAGTGGCGAGCTCTCCACCACCAGGCCGTCCGTGCGGATCCGGTCGACGTCGGAGATCAGCTCGTCGGTGGGAGTCTCCTCACCGCCGGGGAACACCTTGAGGAGGTGGGCGCTGAAGCCCGTGTTGATCGCCCACACATAGGCGTCCGCGGCATACCGCAGATAGGCATCGCGCTCCTTGGCGGTCACCTTCGTGGCGTAGGGAGGTGGGCTCGGCTCGGGGATCGCCAGCCGGGGGTCGGCGGCCGACGAGCTCGCGGCCGGGCTGGAGGACCCAGCCGCGCCGGCGGCCGAGGGCTCATCGCCCCCGCCGCTGCAGGCAGCCGTGGCCAGCACGGCAACCATCAGGACAGCCGCCAGCCCCTGGCCACGCCGCCACGCCATCAGCCCAGCGCCTCGGGCAGCGTGCGGGTCCAGGCCTCACGCAGCTCGTCGAGCGGGATCGAGAACCGGTCCTTGACCCTCAGATCGGTGCCGCCGGTGCGGCCGATCAGGCCGTGGGCGACACCGAGGCCCTCGGCCATCGCGGTGAACGCCGGCACGTCGCGGTCACGGACGGTGACGATCGCCCGACCCGACGACTCCGAGAAGAGCCCGACGAACGGGTCGCCCTCGAGCTCGACCGTGACGCCGACGTTGCGCGCGAGGCACGACTCGACGAGCGCCTGGGCCAGGCCGCCCTCGGACAGGTCGTGGGCGCTGGTGAGCAGACCCGAGCGCGCGGCGTCGATGAGCAGCCGGGCGAGGAACTTCTCATCGACCAGGTCGACCTTGGGCGGCAGGCCGCCGAGGTGGCCGTGGACGACGTGGGCCCACTCCGACCCGGACAGCTCCTCACGGGTCACCCCCAGATGGAAGACCTGCTGTCCCCCAGCCACGAACCCGCTCGGCGTCCGCCGGGTGACGTCCTCGATGACGCCGAGCACCGCGACGACCGGGGTGGGGAGGATGGCTGTGTCGCCGGTCTGGTTATAGAGGCTGACGTTGCCGCCGGTGACGGGGATGCCGAGCGCGAGGCAACCGTCCTTGAGCCCACGGACGGCCTCGGCGAACTGCCACATCACGTCGGGGTCCTCGGGCGAGCCGAAGTTGAGGCAGTCGGAGACCGCGAGCGGGGCCGCGCCGCCGACGGCGACGTTGCGGTAGGACTCGGCCAGCGCGAGCTGGGCGCCGGTGTAGGGGTCGAGCTTGGTGAACCGCCCGTTGGCGTCGGTGGCGACCGAGACGCCGAGGTTGGTCTCGGCGTCGACGCGCACCATGCCGCTGTCGTTGGGCTGGGCGAGAACGGTGTTGCCCTGCACATAGCGGTCGTACTGGTCGGTGATCCACGACTTGTCGCACAGGTTGGGCGACGCGGCGAGCCGGAGCACGGTCGCGCGCAGCGCGTCGCCGTCCTGCGGCCGAGCCAGCGCCTCGGCGCCGTCGGCCTGGAGGTCGTCCTGCCAGGCCGGGCGGGCATAGGGCCGGTGATAGGTCGGGCCGTCGTGGGCCACCGAGCGCGGGGGTACGTCGACGACGCGCTGGCCGCGCCAGTCGATGGTGAGCCGGTCGCCGTCGGTGACCTCGCCGAGGATGATCGCCTCGACGTCCCACTTGGCGCAGATCGCCAGGAACTCCTCGATGCGGGCGGGCTCGACGACCGCCATCATGCGCTCCTGCGACTCGCTCATGAGGATCTCCTCGGGAGCGAGTGTGCTGTCGCGCAGCGGGACCAGGTCGAGGTCGATGTGCATCCCGCCGTCGCCGGCCGAGGCGAGCTCGGAGGTGGCACACGAGAGCCCGGCGCCGCCGAGGTCCTGGATCCCGGTCACGACGCCGGCCTGGAACAGCTCGAGGGTGCACTCGATGAGCAGCTTCTCCATGAA
>JAGQUE010000631.1 GCA_020438665.1 Nocardioidaceae bacterium
AAGATCGTGCTCGGGGTGCTGGCCGGGCTCGGGGTGGGCTGGCTGCTGTCGCGGCTAGTCCACGGCTATGGGTTCATCGGGGTCTTCATCTGCGCCTTGGTGGTGCGGTCGGCCGAACGGCACCACGAGTTCCAGGCGGCGATGCACAGCGTCATCGAGCGGCTCGAGGTGCTGCTCACGCTTGCCGTCCTGCTGATGCTCGGGGTCGCGGCCACCCGTGGCGTGCTCGACGCGTTGGACTGGCGTGGCGTGGTGATCGGGGTGCTCGTGCTGGTCGTGGTGCGGCCGTTGACCGCGATGGCGGCGCTGGCCGGGCGCGGACCACGGTCGTCGATGTCGCCGGTCGAGCGGTGGGCGATCTCGTTCCTCGGGGTGCGAGGGGTCGGATCGCTCTATTACCTCGCCTATGCGACCGGCGAGCACGACTGGGCCGAGGCTCCCTGGCTGTGGGCCACGGTCACGTTCACCGTCGTACTCTCCGTCCTCGTGCACGGCGTCACGACCACGCCGATCATCCGGCGGGTGGAGCGCGCGGCCGCCGGTTGACCCGACCCCGGTCCCGCCCGGCGATCACGCGGTGCCGATCCGTCATGACACGTCTGGGGGATGACGGCGGGGGGCAACGAGGTCACACTCGACCGATGGTGACCGAACAGGAAGCGATGCCCGGCGTGATCGACGACCAGCGTGGGGCGCTGGACGCGGCCCATCGACACGCGGTGAGCTGGCTGGACTCGGTGAGCGACCGGCCGGTGCCGCCGCAGGCGTCGGTCGAGCAGGTCAGGATGCGGCTCGGGGAGCGGCTGCCCGCCGACCCACGCCCCGCGACCGAGACCGTCGACCTGCTGGCGTCGGCGTGCGAGCCCGGGCTGACCGCGATGGGCTCGGGCCGGTTCTTCGGGTTCGTCATCGGCGGCACCCACCCGGCCGCGCTCGCGACCGACTGGCTGGTCTCCGCGTGGGACCAGAACGCCGGGCTGCGGCTGGTCACCCCGGCGTGTACGGCGGTCGAGGACATCGCCACCGGCTGGCTGCTCGACCTGCTCGGGCTCCCGGAGGACGCGGGCGTCGGTTTCGTCACCGGCGCCACGATGTCCAACTTCACGTGCCTGGCGTCGGCGCGCGACGCCGTGCTGCGCCGCGTCGGCTGGGACGTCGGCACCCTCGGGCTCACCGGGGCGCCGCGCGTGCGCGTCCTCGTCGGGGCCGAACGCCACGACACCGTCGACCTGGCCCTGCGCTACCTCGGCCTCGGCGCACCCGAGGTCGTGCCCGCAGACGAGCAGGGTCGGATCAGGGTCGAGGACCTGGCGGCCGCCCTGGCGGCCGCACCATCGGCGGCGTCGGCCAGTGCCTCCGGACAGGGCGTCGCGACGATCGTGGTGCTCCAGGCGGGCAACGTGCACTCGGGTGCGTTCGACCCGTTCGAGGAGGCGATCGAGGTCGCACACCGCCACGGCGCGTGGGTGCACGTCGACGGGGCGTTCGGCCTGTTCGCCGCTGCATCGGGCGGGCACCGTCACCTGACCGCGGGCTATCAGGCCGCCGACTCGTGGACCACCGACGCCCACAAGACGCTCAACGTGCCCTATGACTGTGGCATCGCGATCGTGCGCGAGCGACCCGCGCTGCGGGCGGCGATGGGGATGCACGGCGACTACCTGATCCACGACCCTGCGGGCGACCCGCTCGACCGGGTGCCCGAGGTCTCGCGCCGCGCGCGGGCGCTCCCGGTGTGGGCGGTGCTCCGGTCGCTCGGGCGTCGCGGGGTGGCCGACCTGGTCGACCGGTTGTGCGCCAGCGCGGCCGCGCTGGCCGCCGGCGTCGCGACCATCGACGGGGCCGAGATCCGCCACGACGTCTGCTTCACCCAGCTGTGCGTCAGCTTCGGCAGCGACGCCCGCACCGAGGCCGTCGTGCGCGCGATGCTCGACGACGGCACCGCCTGGACCACCGGCTCGCAGTGGCACGGCCGGTCGGTCCTGCGGATCTCGGTGTCCAACTGGACCACCGACGTCGAGGACGTGCGTCGTACGGTCGAGGCGCTGCGCCGTGTCGTCGCGACCGTCTGACCGGCGGCCCCGGCTCGTCGGCCCGGCCAGCTCGTCGACCCGGCCCGCACATCGACCCGGCCCGCTCATCGATCCGGCCAGCTCGAGGATCCGATCCGCTCAACGATCAGGCGCATGTGACCGCGACACTGCGGCCGAGCCGTGACCGGACCTGCCGCGGTGCGGTAGGACAGTGGGCATGAGCTATCCGCCTCCGCCGCCC